>JACYME010000092.1 GCA_015272155.1 Leptolyngbyaceae cyanobacterium T60_A2020_046 | reverse complement strand
AGCACCACGTTGACATCGTGGGGGTCACTGGTTCGAGTCCAGTTACGTCCATTCCCTGAAAAGCCTAGGTTTCAAGGCACTTAGCGATCGCTGCTTAGGTGTGATCGCACCTAAGAATGGGCATGCGCTTAACGCATTTAAACGGAGCAATCAGGGTTTGGCGCTTCAATGGGTACAGAATGGGTACCCCAAATGGCTAGAACTCAATGGCTAGAACTCCTAAAGGTGAAGTTTCAATTGAGACATAGACGGCTGGATTCGCCTCAGATGGCGGCACCAGGGGCAGCGCAAGACGATAAGTCGGGGGCGACGCCACAACCCGGTGAATCTGGCGGTAGCGCAGCAGCGGGCCAATCAGATCCGCCAGATCCGCCTGGACATCATTTCGGGCAACTATAACCCAACGTTGTCCAAGTATTAAGAGTGATCATAGCCAGCAGCTCCAGGCGATTGGGGCGGTTGACCTCTTCAAGCGGTATAGCGAGTGGAAGGTTAAACAGGTACAAATTCGTCCCCTTGAAAAGTACTGGGGTCTAGTGAACTGGTTAAAAGAGTATTTTGGCGATCGCGCTGTTGAAGAAGAAGATGCCCCAGAATTTATTGCCTACCTCATGGAGAACTTGGCACCCAGAACAGCTAAAGAGCGCCTGGATCTTTTGGATTCAGCATGGCTCTGGGGTATTGAGAAGGGGCTGCTAACAGATAACCCCTGGGCAGATATGCGACTCAGAAATCCGCCCCATCAAAAGCGTAAGGCTTTTACCAAGAGTATTCCATAGAAATAACTCTCCATTTGTCATGGCCCTTTGCCCTCACCCCTGCCCCTTTCCCTGAGGGAGAGGGGTTCTGAATCCGGCTCCCCTTCTCCCCAGGGAGAAGGGGTTGGGGGATGAGGGTCTAGCTTGGATGCTGAATGAGTTGGCCTACTCTAACAGACAGATAGACAGACAGATAGACAGACAGATATAGGTAGGACTTTAATTGTCCTCCACCCAATTCTCTAGAACGATATCTGGGTAAACGCGAAAGTCATCGAGGTTGTTGGTCACCAGCGTCAGGTTCAGGCTTTTAGCGTGGCTGGCAATCAGCTTATCCAGCGCATCTCGCCGCCGATCCAGCGCGGCGGCTCGTACCTCGGCATAGGCGGCGGCGGCTGGGCGGTCAAACGGCACGGGTGGAATCATCTCCACCAAAGCATCTAGGGCCTGACGGTTCTGGTTCTGAGTCTCCTCACGGCTTACCCAGACGCCGTACTCCAGCTCGGCCAGGGTAATCGCCGAAATCACCACATCTCCCTGACGGCACTCGGCAAAGCGTCGGCCCACCGAGGGCGGCTGATGCTTCATCAGATAAATGCAGATGTTGGTATCGAGCATGTATTTCATAGGATTTCCCGGTCTTGCGTCCCCTGGTCGGGCCTACCCTCAGCCATAAAGTCCGCCGAAAACGCTGCGAATCGCTCCAATACATTGGTCAGGGGTAGCCCAACTGGGCGAATGATGATCACATCGCCCTGGCGCTCAATGTCGTATTCCACATCGAGGCGATCGAACTGAATCTCTTTGGGTATCCGAACTGCCTGGGAATTGCCACTCTGGAAGACGCGGGTGCGCATGGGGCTCTCCTAGATACATTCGTATCTACAAGTATATACACGAGAATCTGTCACGACCTCAAAACCGCCACCAGCTTAATAAACGGCTCTGGCTCTGTGGTCATGGATAGGTTGACCCAGTCACGGTAGTCCTTAAAAATCTTCTCGATACGGGCTCGATACGGGTGAGCTGATTTTGGCGGCGCTGCTGGCGCAGGGCCTCCGACCGTTTATCTGCCTCAAACTGTAGCTCTAGCTGTTCTAGGTGCCGCCCCTGGAGCCACCTAGCCAGAGCCTAGGAGCCAGTGACCCCGCTGCCCATGCCCTCATGCCCCCATGCCCTCATGCCCCAAAATTTGTCCCAGTTCTGACCGGGGCTCCGGTTCCTCTCCTTTTCAAGGAGAGGGGAGGGGAGGGTCTACAGCCCCTTTACACGCTATGCATATCATCTCACCGCCTGCGGCACCTCTCCTTTGGAAAGCGAGGTTGATACACGTGCGGGGGAACCCATGGGCAGAGGCAGAGAAATCTCAGCAGTTTTACGGGAATTTGGCCAAACTGCGAAAAACTTTCTAGCCCAGTGATATCAACCCAGAATTGCGGGGGTAGCCTAGCCCCAGGAGCGAAACACAAGCTTCCCCGCTTTTCAAGGAGAAACATCACCATGAACACCAGTCTGAAAGCTCGTTTGCTGCAACACTTCATCAACAAGAAAAAAGAAGGTGGCTTCACCCTCATCGAACTGTTGGTGGTTATCATCATCATCGGCATTCTGGCAGCGATTGCTCTGCCCTCCTTCTTGAACCAAGCCAACCGCGCCAAAGAAGCTGAAGCCAACACCAACGTGGGTTCTGTGAACCGCGCTCAGCAAGCCTTCCGCTTGGAAAACGATACATTTGCTGACAGACTCGATAAACTGGATGTCGGCATCGACGATGACACTGATTACTACAACTACAAGGTCGACGACGCAGTGCCCGTGACCGCGACTAGGGCCGACGTCATAGCTACTCCTAAAGACGAGACCTTGAAAGGTTTCCGGGGTTGTGCGACGGCTGACAAGGATGGCAAGACTACGGTTAAAGTCCTTAAGGGCGCCGCAGGCAATGAAGTTCCTGATCCTGCTGGCTGTACTGCTAATTAATTAGTCTGGTCAAGCATGGTGTTACTCGGTGGGCGTTGCTCACTGGGTGACCCTCAAAACCGTCCTTCCGGCATTGGGGGGGCGGTTTTTTGTTGCGCAACAGCCGAGTGGGGGGGTAGGAGTGTGAGGGTCGGAGGGTGATTGAGTGTGAGGGTCGGAGGGACTAGATTTACCCATCCACGCCCACACCCAATCACCGCGTCCCCACAATTAGCGACCACAGCCCCACCGTCAGCAGCACGA
>JACYME010000206.1 GCA_015272155.1 Leptolyngbyaceae cyanobacterium T60_A2020_046 | reverse complement strand
TGGTAGTTGCCCCGCAAGAAGATCTCAATGTCTTGGTTGCTGGTGACGTTTCCAGAGCCCGTTGCCGAAAAGCTCGGCTCGCGAATGCAGGCAAAGAAGCTGGTGCTGGTGCTGGTGGTGGAGGAGGGCGATCGCACCTGATCCGTCGGACAGTCCAGAATGGACGCCTCAGTAACGGGCGCATTGGGTGCATCCACAAAGTCCACCAAAACGTTGGACACCGACGGGGTTGGGTTGTCGCTGGGCCAGTTTTCAAAGGTAATGGGGTTACCGTTGGCATCCGTCCCAATGGGGTCAACGTATCCAGCCGTCTTGGCCAGGGTGGTCAGATCGGTGTATTTTCGAAACTCGTGGCGAATGATGCGGGTTTTCCCCTTCCAGAGATCCGCAGGCTGGTTTTCGACCTGCTGATACAGCACCAGGGTATAGGCGGCTTGCCGAGTCCGTAGGACGCACGCCTCTTGCTGAACCGGCGTCAGCGTTACGCTGGAATCGCCGCAGGTGGGATTTGGCACACCTGTCAGGTCATCTATGGGGTCGATGCGCCAAAAGGCTAGCACCGTAGGGCCGCCTGCGGGGAGCAACCCCTTGAGGGCCGGAGCGTCTTCTGGCGTCGGGTAAACATACACCGCCTCCTCGACATCATCGGCGATGAATTCGATCGCGCGTTGCATGTCCCGTTGGGTCTGGTCGATCGCAGTTTCGCGACGCTCAATCTTGAGCATTTCCACCACCAGATAGAGCAAACCCGACGTAATCAACGAACCAATCAGCAGCGTCACCAATAGTTCAAGCAGGGTAAAACCCGCCGCCTGAAAACGGCGCGTGGGCCGCAGGCGCGATCGCAGGACTCGAAGCAGGGCAGAGGAGGATTTCATGGCAGCTTCAATGCAAAGGAACTCAGCGGAAAGACGCAGCAGAGACTAGGGACACTCTAGGCCCGTGGAGGCCGTGGAGTCGATAAAGTTTTGATAGCCACAGAGAGAGTCGCCCGTTTCGCTGCGGGCAATGGTGGTGTAGAGCACCGCCAAGGGTTGTTCCCGTCGCGAGCCCTGACTGGTCGTTGTGCCAAGCCGCCCAGCAGTTGCCTGGAGCGCGTTCTGGTCGGCATCCGCCGCATAGACGCGCACCCCTAGGTCAAAGGCCGCAACCTCGGACGTGGAACCCGCCGGGGTATAGCCAGCGGTGCGAAAGATCTGAACCGCGAAGTCAGGCGTGCTGTTGCCGTCGAGATCAACCAGGCGGGCCTGGGTCAAGGCATTTGGGGCAGCGACGAAACTGGTGGGCACTGGAGCGTCCTTCAGCTCGTTGGCGGTGGTAATAAAGGCGACGCTATTGACCTGAGCGGTGTAGCCCACCTCGCCCCGCTCTACAATTTGGCGCACTCGGTCTACCTGGGATTGAGCCAGGGCCAGGGCTTGTTCAGCGCGCTGGCTCTGGACGCGGGTGCCCACGGTAAGAATAAGGGCCGGGGTGGCGGCAGACAGGGCCAATGCCACCACAATGATCGCCATCAGCGCCTCCAGCAGGGTCAGCCCTGCCTCGCCCTGGGTTTTGGATCCCCAGGGCCGCCGAATTCGAGCCATCACACGTGTCTTCATGGATGAGATCCTCCGCTAGGGCTAGGTGCAAGACGCATTGGGGTCAACTCGGTTGCCGCCAACGCTAGCGCAGCGAAGCTGCTTCACGTAGGGGTCTTCGACAGGCAGCTCGCGGTAAAACTCGCTGCGGGGGTCATTCACCGAGACAAATCGGGAAGAAATGGGCGACTGGGGCGAATATTGCAGCGCCACGTCGTAGCCCCAAACCCGGTTTGGCGGGAAGTAGTGGCCGATGTTGCGGGTGGTGATGCCTGCACCGGGCGTCTCGTTGTATTCCCAGGCGTCGGCATCCCACGGCCCAGTGGAAGAGTGGCTGAAGAAGAGCTGGAAGAACCCGCCTGCGATATTCAGATCCATGCCCGACCAGTCCTCATTCATGCGGGGGAAGTTGTGCAAGCCGCCGCTGGATTGCCCCGGACGGGCGGGCAAAATGCCACTAATCAAGAGGGCGTTGACGGTAACCTTGTTGCCCCCGGCGGCAGAGGGGGCGGTGGCAGCGGCGGCACTAGCCCGAGGCAGATTTTGGTAGCGGAACCGCTCTAGGGAACCTACTGCGTTGGGGCCACCCAAAATTCCCATGCCCCAATAGCGCAGGGTTGAGCTACCCCGACCAATGGCAACGGGCGTTGCGCCCTGATAGACATCGCCGTTGCGGTCGAAGTAGATGGGGCCGCTGGCATTGTCCTCGACTTTATAGGAGCTAACGTCTGTCCCTTTGCCATCTTCACGCCAGTAGGTATCGGCGTTGGGGAGCAGTTTGTCGCTGGTGGCACCGGGGCGGTTCATGTTCTGGAAAGACACCCGCCCATATTTGCCAAAGGGGGCGGAGTTCGTGTTTTCAAACTGGAAGTTGCCGCCGCCTGCGTCAGCCGCGTAGGCCGCTTCCGCAAAGCCATCCTTTGCATTGGTCGAGAGGATGTAGATGGCATCGCCTAAGATCTCGGAGGGTCGCCAGCGATCGGTGCTGGGCTTCGAGAACTTGCGGTCTGTCGCCGTCCCAACGTTCAGGCTGGTGCGGCCATAGAACTTGGTGTAAAAGTTCGCATCCTTCGGGTCGAGCTGGAAGATTTGGGCCGCAGCGTCCTTAAATTCCTCCTGGGCGGCGGTGCCGTCGGTGTGGAGGTTGAAGTCGCCTTGGATGGCGACCGCGTTGTCGGAGATAAAGGACATGCCCGACTGTTCGTTGGCGGCGCGGTTGAGGTTGGCCCCTTCGCGGAGGCGGAAGCCATAACCGCGACGATCAGGATCGGGGATGTAATCCACGGGCTTGATGCTGATCTTGAAGGGGCCAAGGGGCGGATCCGAAGAACTCACCCCGTGATTAGCCTGGATGCGCATGTAGCAGTTGTTGCTGGCTGTCGCATAGGCTTTGTAGGTGTCGTAAGTAATACACGCTGCGGCACCGCCGCTGCTTTGGCGAACGATTTCGTCTTCGCGGACGGCATCTTCACGGAAAGCATAGACTAGGCCAAAGTGCTCGAAGTTGTTGGCATCGCGTCCGGCAATCCAGTGGTCGGCGACGTTGGTGCCTTGGGTAAGCTGATCGACGTTGACATCCAGCAGGCGGATGGGCATGGCCTCGCGACCGCTGAACATCACCTTATCAAGCAGGGACACGCCAAAGGTGGTGACGGTGCCATCGGTGTTGGTGCGCACGATATCCCAAGGGCGCTGGTCGGGCGCGTCTAGGGACTTCCAATCTGTGGTGTTGAATGCCGTGCTGCGGGCGGCGGTAAAGGTCGGCAGCTTGAAGTTCGCGCTGGTGGCCCGAGGCTGTGCGGCCATTGTGGCCGCGATGATGTCAGCGTAGGGGATTCGGGTGAAGTTTGCAGTCGCACCCTCGGTGACCTGGGTGACGTACTCCTCTGTGCCCTGGGCGAGGTACCCTGTGGGGGGCGTGGTCACCTCTCGATCCGTGCCTGCTCCTGTACCATTCTTGAAGCGGAAGCTGGCTCGCGGCGTCGCGGCGATCGGCCCCGTGCCCGCGCGGTTGTGAGTGTAGGTGGGGAACAGGTAGAACAAGGAGGGGAAGCGGTGGGGCTGGTTGGCTCGGGGGCACACCGATACTGCCAACACCAAGGCCCGCCGTTGTTGGGTGTAGTTTGACCCGACCCCGTCCCCGAGGGTGTTGAAATACAGCGGGTCACAGGTAACGTTTTGGATGGCGCTGTCGCCGACGCCAGGGATGCGAGGAATACCGCCCGTGGAGGTAGCGGCCCCTTGGGTGTAGTTGGGGAAGTTTACCGATCCCCGAGCCAAGTTGCTAATTGGCAGGCCTACCCCTGTCTTGAAGCCCAGGGTGCGATCGCGCTCCACTTCCCAATACCGATGGGCAGTGACCAAATCCTTCAAGACTTGTTCAGTTGCGCCATCGGCCTTGAGGTCGGCGTACCACTCCTTCAGGGTATTGTTGCTGAGTTTGTCGAGGCGGTTGGCGTTGGTGTAGTCATCCGCCACCACCTTGATCAGTGCATCGGCTAGGTCGCGCCAGCGACCGATGGTAATCGCCTCGTATTCGTCGTAGATGGCCTTGAGGTTGTAGGCCAGCAGGCGCATGGTGCAGGCGGCGGTGTCGATGGTGGTTTTGTCCGCTGGGCTGCCGTTGCCATCGCCCGCCACGTGTACCCGTCGCAGGGCAGAGAAGTCGCCCCACATGGCCATATAGGGATGGGGGTGGATCTGTTTGGCCGCTTGGACGGGGGTAAAGGAGGGTGCGCCGCCTTGGGGATCACCCGCAAAGCGGGCCAGGTTGGTCAGTGCGGTGCTGAGGGTGCCCGAGACGCTGCCCCCGGTGGTGTTGGCGGGGGCAAATTCCCAGCCGTCGGTGCCCTTGCCTGTCAAAAAGTCGGCCATGAAGGTCGCGGCGGGGGCTGTGAGTCCGGTATCGCGGAAGGTGCGGCTGTCAGCCACGGCCTTGAGGGTGCCAAAGTGCGCTGTGCTGGCAATACAGGCAATGGGCGTCTCGCCGGAGCCCGTCTCGTAGTGGTAGACCACCATGCCTTGCACGGCGGCGAGGTTGTCGCGCAGGGCTTTGCGCTGGGCTTGCTCGGCAAGGCCAAACTTGCCCTGCCCTGTGGCAACGGCTTGCAGGTTATCGGGGGGATACAGCGGCTCTTTGTCTGGGGCAGAGGCCGCCGGGTTGGTGGGGTCAAAGCCCCAGCCATTGACGTTCCCCAGTTCTAGGCGCTGGCCGACTATCAGGCGCATGCCTTCGCGAATGGCGCGCCGCTCCCAGTAGCCATCGAGGCCGCTCTCGGAGTTGCGCAGCTTGTCGTTGCTGGCGGGGATGTTGGTGCCAATATCTGTCCCAGCGGGGATGCGGCCATTGGGGTCGTCGCCCGCTTCATAGACCTGTTTGGGGCCGTAGCGATTGTCGGCGCGGAAGGTGTCATCCAGCGAGATGCGGCGCAGTTCTGTCTCGCGGATGTTGCGCACCCGTCCACCAAATTCGGCCTCTGGGGTGCGCTCCTCGGTGACAGTCCCGGCATGGCGAGAAATGTCGTTGAGATAAACCTGAATGGGGTCAAGGAAGATGTCGTTGGGCAGTGTGGCGGTGGCGGTTTCGGTTTTGTCGTTAACCGATACCTTCTCGGGCTCACTTGTTCCGTTGTCCCGGTGAATTTTAGGAGACCCTTGGGCGTTGCCTGCCCGCTCGGCGTTGCCGTTAAAGAGGTGGCCTTTGAAGCCTTCGTCGGGGTTTTCCGCCCCCAGGGTAATTTCCGAAGACGACAAATCTGCCCCATAAAGACAGGACGCCTTGGAGCTGATCATGTAGCCATTGAATTTGTTGGCTACGAACATGCTGCCCTGAGTATGCATGGCCCCGTTCCAGTTGAAGTTAGCACCGGGGAATACCTCTAGGTCATAGCGGAACCACGCGCCCCACTTGTTCCCTCGGGCGGCTTCGCGCACCTGCTGTAGCTCTAGGGTGGCGGCGGGGCGGGTGAGGTTGCCGAGGTCGGCGGCGTAGGCGGTGATTTGGAAGTTTTTCGCTAGGGTGTTGGGGCCAGCGATCTGCCAGCCTTCTTCACTGGCTCCGGTTTGGCCACCGCCGCAGTCGTTGCGGATTTGGGTGGTGTTGATGGGGCCGTTGCGGGGCACCTGGGCAGCGGCCTTGGCCGAAGTCACCGGGTCAGAAATTTTGACTTTGGCAGTTTCGTTGATGTCGTCCAGCAAAATTGAGTACGCCACTACCTCGCTGCTGCCCACGACACCATCGCCATTGATGTCAGCGCTGAAGACCCAAGCGTTGTCGATGGTGCTGGGGTTGCCATCAATGTCGATGCGGGTTTCGTCTGACAACGTGTAGATATCGCTGTCGCGCGGTTGGATGTCGTCTGTCGTTTCTGTGGCCCGTAGCATTGACACCAACTGATTACTGTTGGGGACTTTACGGGGGGCGCGATCGTCCCGGGCAAAGAGATATTCCAGCTTGGCGCGGGCGCGATCAATGGCGGGCGAGGCCGCGTTGGTGATAACCTGCTGCTGTCGTTCTACGATGACATCGGAACCCCGTCGATAGGCCCGAACGGTGAGGGCAGTTGCCGTCAGAATGGTGACGATGACGAGGAGTACTGTGGTCGGGAAGACAAACCCCGACTGGGCAGATCGCCGCCGCTGGCGGGGTAATCTTGCCAGGAGCCGAAACAAGCGTTGGACGACTTGTTTCGCGAAAAGATGGGGAAACTTCCTGATGTGACGCATGGAACGACGCAGAGATGACATAGGGATCAACCTCTTTGGTGGAACTCAAAGGGTAGTCAGAACCGAGAGGTGTTTTGTCTGGAGAGGATGGGCGCGCGATCGCCCGTTTCGCGATCGTGTTTGCCGATACCCCAACACGCTAAATAGCGCTTCAGCGCAACACAGGCCGAACCTGGTGAAATGGGCGGAACCTTTACAAACGTGAAAATTTCGTAAGGTGCCTTTAGGGCATAGCTTACCCGTCCGTTTTAGCAAAACGATCAGGAGCCGTCAAAAGTTTCTGGCGATCGGGCTCTCTCACGCTGAGTCCTGCTTCGAGTGTTGGGAGCATGGTTTATGTTCTTGCAGCCTCACTGCCTGCGGCACTGCTTCTTCAAAAGGAGAGTTTGGTTGAGGGGGCGGGTGAAAGATGTGCCGAACTTGTCCGGGTGTCTGTTTCTTCTCCTTGGCAAGGAGAGGCTCGGTGAGGTTCTATACCGTCTACGGCACTGCTTCTTCAAAAGGAGAGTTTGATTGAGGGGCGGGTGAAAAATATCTCTGTGGCTGGGGGTGGGCTATTCCCAGGGGTCGTTAAGGAGGGAGTCGGGGAGTTTGGCGGGGGGCAGTGGATTGGGGCCGAGCTGGGGCCGGAGGGCTTTGGCGATCGCGCGGCTGACAAGGACATTTCCGGCGGGGCTGAGGTGAATGTGGTCTCGATAGAGGGCGGGGGGATCGCTGGCGGATTGGAAGTCGGCCAGAAAGTCGAGGTAGGGAATCTGTTCGGCGGTGGTGAAGGTGCGGAGGCGATCGCGGGCGACGATTTCGTAATCGCGGGAGCCGGGGGGGACGACTTCGCGCAGCAGGGGCGTCATGGCGAGCAGCAGTTGCCCGTGCTGGGCCTGCACCTGGCGCTGAATTTGACGGATGGCTTCGAGGTTGACGCCGACACGATCGCCACTCTCTTGGTGTAGGGCTTCGAGTTCGGGAATGGGTTTTGGTTTTTGGAGGCGGCTGAGCACTTCTAGCAGGGCGAGGGGCGGGCGGCGGCTGGGATAGTTGCGATCGCGCCCGACTTGTATGGAGGTTGGCGCAGTGGCAAACAGATCATCTGTGTTGATCAGAAGCACGACAACACGTGACCCAAAGCTGCCGAACCGCATCAGGTAGGCCAGTTCGTTGCGCGGCCCCCAGGAATTGGCAGAGGCGTTGAGCACTTCCACGTCTTTTTGGGGGGCATCGTTGGTGAGGCAGTGCTCAATTTGGGCGGAGAGAATATCGGGCTGGTCTGTCCACCACCCACCATTGGCGATGGAATCCCCAAGCAGCAAAATCCGTACAGTGCCAGGATCTGGTGTGGGTGCGATCGGGCCACCGCGCATGGAATATTGGTTGATTTCAATGCGATTGCCAAAGCGACGCACCCGTTGGTTGGGAGCAAGACGATAGCCCACTTGGGGATCCGCGACGTATAGGGGCGGGTTTCCAAACCCAAACAGCAGCCTCAGCGCCGCTTCCACAGCCCCCACGACGATAACCATGATGGCGATCAGCAACAATGCAATCTTCACCCGGGCTTCTCCTCATCACACCTCATCAAGTGTAGAGGCGATTGGTGAGGTGGAGATGGGGGGCGTCATGCTTATCCCACACGGTTTCTCGTGGAGGGCGTCGTCGCCATACTTCCGATGCCCGACGCTGAGGGGGATGTGCGACGCGATTTCCCTTTGAATCTGCTACCCTCAGCAAATACTGTGGACTGTGAAGCCTTGAGGTGTTATGAGCGATCGGCAGATTTGGGTCAATGAACAGATCGACCCCTGTGGCCTTGTCTATTCCTGCATTGCCTGCTGTGATGAGCAAAAAGCCCAGCTTTGTCATGCGTCCTTTCAAGAAAACCTGACCGAGGCTCAGAAACAAGCGGGCTGGGTAGCGCGGATCAGAACCGTCGCAACCTGGGAAGAGGTGCCCGTCAATGCCCTCAAGCTTGATTAAGACTCAGGGTTGAAGGTGGCAGGGTTGAACCTCAAACCTATGTCCCCACTTCCCTGCCCCGATCGCGGGGGTGAAATGCTAACTATGCCGCCCGATATCCACTAAGGTTTGGCTCAGAACTCGGACGGGCTCGGGAGATTCTGCCGAAAAGAGCGATAAATCGAGCGGCCCCCAGTAGGATTGGGCATACTCTGCCAGCTCAATGAGGTGAGGATCGCGGAGCCGAACTCGCTCGGGGCAACGCAGCGTCAGCAAGAGCAGATTAGATTGCCCTGCCCCCGGCGTCAGCGTCCATTCGCAGCGATCAAGCCACCCCCTGACCGACCCAGGCAGCCACGCCTTAAACTGGCTCAGACGTTCATATTGCTTGAGCACATCTTGCCAGCGATACCCAGAATCGGCAGGAGTTGACATGCGAAGCCTAAATCAGCGGTTTATAGTTTCGAGTGTAGCCCTATCTCCTTGGCCTAGACCTGAAGATTTTCTATGGCTCTGGGAAATCTTTACTGACCCCTGACGCGACGCAGTTTATTCTGAGCGCGCCTTGATCTGGCTAACCCTCACCCTCCGTTCGACACTGGCATGAAGAAAATCGGCAACCCCAAACTTCCCGAGGGCGCATTTATCAAATTGGATCAGTTCCTCAAGTGGCAACAGTTTGCCCATACGGGCGGTGAGGCTAAGTGGCTGATTGCTGAAGGCCAGGTGTGGGTGAATGGGGTGGTGGAAACGCGCCGGGGTCGCAAACTTGTGAACGGCGATCGCGTGGTTGTGGGCGATCGTGCCCTCATTGTCACCCTTGATTCCAGCCCTGGGTAGACCGCCCCAGCACTTTTCCAAGGGGGACGCTAAAATGAAACGAAGTGTTTTTAATGTTTTCTAAAGCTTTATGGCATCCCCAACCGTTGAAATTTACACTTGGAGCCGCTGCCCCTTTTGCATTCGAGCCAAGGCACTCCTCGATCGCAAAGCAGTGGATTACACCGAATATTGCATTGATGGTGACGAAGACGCGCGGGATGCCATGAGCCAGCGGGCAGGTGGACGGCGCTCCGTACCCCAGATTTTTGTGGATGATGCTCACATCGGCGGCTGTGACGATTTGTATGCCCTTGACCGCCAAGGTAAGCTCGACGCCCTTCTCAATGTCACCTCGGTCTAGCTCCTGATTGGCGCGGATAGCGACGGGAGGCCGTGGTCTAGGGCTCAGGAAGTCGGTTCAACGCAAGCCATGAACCTGTCTTCCTAGGCTGTGTGCTGCAACTCTCCCGATCGGTCTATTTCATCGGGCAGATTACATGGGTCAGATTGCAGGGTGGAACCCTAGGGGCGATCGGCCCGCACAGATCAGGATGAGGTGGCTTCAGGGGCGAGTTTGGCAAGCTGCCAAAAGCCCCGGCTCAGCAGGGCTAAACCGGGGCTTGATCAACGCTCAATCGGGTGAGGGCGGGGCTGATATGACCGCCAGGGTGCTGACCTTTTAGGCCGACATAGAAGCCTCAACGCGATGGCTACCGTTGCCATTTTTCTCATGGCCATTTTGGCGTGGCTGTAGCAGACCATAACCGCCATGATTCCGCTCGTAAATCACGTTGATATCGCCCGTCGCGGCATTCAAGAACATATAGAAATCGTGATCCACGAGTTCAAGCTGCTCTAAAGCTTCCTCCACAGTCATGGGTGGCATCGCAAAGTATTTTGTGCGCACCACTTCGCTTGGCAGTTGGGGTTCCTTATTTTCCAACAGCGTTGACACATCTGCGCTGGGTGCTTCAGCCACCATAAGGGCATCGTTGGGCTTCACCGAGAGGAAGTTGCGATCTTGACGCTTTTCCTTGTATTTGCGAAGCTGGCGGGTAATCTTATTGGCCACCATGTCGATGCTGGCATAGAGATTTTCGCTGCTTTCTTCGGCGCGAACAATGGCTCCGTTGATGTAGAGTGTGACCTCCGCAGATTGTTTCGGATTAATACGCGCGTTACGAGCAACAGAAAGGTTAACGTCAACTTCGTTGGTCAAATGCTTGAAATGACTGACCGCCTTTGAGATTTTCTGCTCCACGTAGCTGCGGATGGCATCGGTGATCTCAATGTTCTTGCCTTGAATCACAAGCTTCATAGAGCGGCCTCCGTAAACATATTTGGCTTCTGACTTCACCCTAGCACCTTGTATTCTGCACGACAGAGCCCTTTAGGATCCTTTGCAGGGGTTGATAATTCTTGATTACGTTTGGCAATAAAACTCAGGGTTGAGTTATATATTCATGCGAATGTTGCAGCTTTCAGTAACGTTTTGTTGGGTTTGCTCCGCCGATGACGGGCGTACTTTTGTTTGATAACGGGTAAATTGTTGGGCCAGATGCCAAGGGGGACATGTGACCCAAAAGTTGCCCTGAGGAAAATCTTGAATAGGGATGGAAGGAGTGAATTTTGAGGGTCTTGCGGACGGGTGTTTTGCCTGGGCGATTGATGGGGTGAGGTTGACGCAATGACAGACCCGAAGAGTGTGCCGAAAATTTGCGATCTTTATCGGCTCCAGACTCAGCCCTATGTGCGTGTGTGGGATCTACAAAAGGCGTGCGTTCGCGATCGCAAAACTAACCCCGACCTCCGTGATGTGATGTTGATGGTCGAACATCCGCCGGTTTATACCCTTGGTCAAGGAGCCGACCCGAACTTTGTCAAGTTCCAACCGGGGCCAGATCATCCGCCGATTTGGCGTGTTGAACGTGGGGGCGAGGTCACATACCACTGTCCTGGCCAGGTGGTGGGCTATCCTATTCTGAACTTGCGGCGGCATCGCCCCGATCTGCATTGGTATCTGCGCCAGTTGGAGGCGGTCATTATCGGCACGCTGGCCAGTTTTGGGCTTCAGGGCGATCGCATTCCCGGCCTGACGGGGGTTTGGGTGGAGGGACGCAAGGTGGCGGCGATCGGCATCAAAGCCAGCCGTTGGATTACGATGCACGGCTTTGCCCTTAACGTGTGTCCCGACCTGAGTGGATTTGAGCAGATTGTGCCCTGTGGCATTCGCGATCGCGCCGTGGGCAGCATGGCCCAATGGCATCCTGAGATTACAGTCGCAATGGTGCAACCTGTTCTCGAGCAACACTTTGCGACAGTGTTTCAGTTTGAGTTGCTTGTTCAGCCCGCTGACGCGCTGTGGGCGCGTTTCCCAAGCCCCTGGCCGAGCCCCTCAATCCACAGCGCTGGTTCGTTTTGCCACAATGACGCAAAGGACGATGGCGGGGCGAGGGGCTGAGCAAGATGCAGCATCGTTTGACGGTGTTGCTGCGTCTGGGGGTGAACGCTCTCGAGCCCCTCACCCGAACCCTCCCGAAGGGAGAGGGAAGCTATCTTTTACGTCCTTCTCCCCGGGGAGAAGGGTTTGGGATGAGGGTGATTCATCTTGGGAATTAGCAACGCCAGCGTTTCTTCGCTGACTCCCCTCGGGGCATCAAACCGCATTAGCGCTGGTAGATCTGGGCATTAATTCCCTGCCCGGCGAGGTCATTGATAAACTCATTGGCCGTCGCTTGGGATTCAAACGCCCCGAGTTGAATGCGTGCGCCAATCTCAAAGTTCCGCACATAGGCGTCACTCACCACCGTTCGGGCCTCATTCAAGGAAGGATCTCCCGTATAGTCCGCAACCACATAGTAAGTTGTGCGGCTAGGGGCACTGCTAGATGACCCGCTGGGTGTGGTCGGTGCGGCTGAGCTGGGCGCAGCGGGTTGAGGACTTGGAGCTTGGGGGGCAGGCTGGGCTGGGGCAGCGGGGGCCGCTGGCCGGGGCGGCGTTACCGGGTTAGGAGTAGGGCGGGGGGCAACGGCCAATGGCGTCGGACTGGGGGCCGGGACGACCTGAGCCTCGGCTATTGGGGATGTGGGTGTGGGCTGGGAGGATGCGGGCGCGGCTGGGTTCCCGGGGGTTGAACTGGGAGGGGTAGTAGCGTTGAGCGAGGGGGACTCGACGGGCAAGGTGCTGAGCGTGCTGCGGTTGAGCGCAACAAATTCCTGCTGAGAAAGGTCGGGGCTCAGTTCGCCTAGGGGCGATCGCCCCCGAGGAACCTGACGCCCAAGCAGTGTCCCATCCTCAGATGAAATCTCGGATGCCTCCAAGGTGTCGCCATCACTTGGGGACTTAGGCTCAGCGGCCGATTCTCGGTTGACGAGGTGCTGAACGGCAGTCGGGTTGACCATGACAAACCCAAAGCCTGCACTCACAACCAGTAAGAGCAGCAAACTCCCTAGGCCGAGTGGCGTTGACAACCGAGCCCGCCACGGCGCAGGGGAAGGTTCTGGCGGAGCGGCGACTCCCCCCTCGCCAGCCAATGCCTCCAAGCTTTCGAGGAGGGCTTCTGAGGAGGGCATGTAGCCGTTGGGGTTAGCCGCGATCGCTTCCGTAGAGACAACATCTTGACTAGGGGGCGCAATGGGCTGGGGGGCTCCTGTGGCATTCAGCAATGGCGATGTTGCGGCTGCCTGGCGATCGCTTGCTGCCTTTGTCGCTGCGTGTGCTGCGGGCTCTCGTTGAATCCGGGGATTTGGGGGCGGCGGCGGCGGGGTGCCAGGCTGAGGGTGGGATGGCCCATCGCTGTGGCGTGCGGATACGCTGATGAGATCTAAACTACGGCGACGGGGCCGAAACTGAGGCGTTGGTGCCGTGGGGGCCTCCCCGCGACGGGCGTAGCGATAGCGCGCCAACTCTTGATCAAGCTGCACGCTCAGGCTGTTGAGCGCATGACGCAGGCTGGGCTGCAAGACATTCGCAAGTTTTTCTTCGGTGGGTGGATTCGCAGGGGGATGGGCTAAACGCTTCATAATCAAGGATGATTCTCCTAGCAAACACACCCTCAAGGCAGGGCCGCCGGGTGCGAAGTGCAGTGGGTTAAATCGAGCGCACCGTTGCGCCCAGTCTGTCATGGGGAATGGATGAGCGATCGCGTCAACACAGCAGAATTGCTCAGATTGACGTCCCTGTATTTCTCGGGCCACAAGACCTCGCGTTTAGTTATAGCAAGCTCTTGCCCAAAATGAACGATTTCGCGTGGCAAGTTGGGCCAATGCGCTCTCCTAGGGAGATCGGAGACTAAAATGAGTGCGGGCTATTGGGGGATCACCGCTTCCGCCAGGAGCGACCAACGTCAATCCCGTAGAGTCACGCCCGCCGGTTGTGGCAGCCTGCCAACAACACAGATGCCCCGCAGGCAGATTTCTCGCAGACAAGCCCGACCTTTCGCGCAGCCGCAATTAGAATGCAGTCTCTTCAAGCATTGATTCAGCATTTAGAGCGATCACCCCAGTGGCGATCGCAGGTTGAGCTTCGCCACATTTTAGCGGTGTGGTCAACCTGCGTCGGCCCCGCCGTTGCTCAGCACAGCCAGCCCAAGCACCTGCACCAAGGCGTTTTGCAGGTTGCTGTGTCCAGTGCAGCCTGGGCCCAAAATCTGACCTTTGAGCGCCTCCAAATCTTGAAAAAGCTGCGGCAACACCTCCCTGCCCACATTCAGGTTCAGGAATTGCGCTTCAACACGGTGCGGTGGCAGCCTCCTCGCCCTGCTAGCGCTGGGCCCAGCGTCCATCCCCTTGCAGATCATCCAAGCTGGGTCGGAACGCCACTCTCCCTCAAAAGAACGGAACAAGACAGCGCTGAGGCTGTTTTTCAACACTGGGCAGCGGGGGTGCGATCGCAGTTTGCGGATCAGGCCACCTGCCCAGAGTGTGGGCTACCGTGTCCGCGCCAAGAGTTGAACCGCTGGTCAGTTTGTGCCATCTGCATGACCCATCGCTGGCGATCGCCCCGATAGGTTTCCTCGCTATTGCGCCCTGCACAGCAAGAATTATCGTCGCAAAGACGTGGCCCGGCATCCATCCCGGTTGGGTGGAGATATCCCCGAGATGGATGCCCAGTCGCGATATTCGATCATGCCATGTGTTAAGCACGCGCAAAGGTTGGGTTGAGAAGGTGCGATCTCACCCCCTATCTTTTGTAACAACCCCCTAATTTCCTATCAGGAAATATCTCGTCACCGTAAATTTTGTGATCGAGATGATCGACAAATTAGGGCGATTCAGGAGACGATTGTTGTACGACGCCACATTCAGTATTCAGTAGAATTACTGAGTCTTCCATTTAGGATGTCTCAATCAACCCAGGCAACAAACACTTAAAAAGAACCTTAGGAAAACCTTAGAAAAGCGTAAGGAAGGCGACACTAACGCTCGGCAGATCTGTAACACTCACACACCCATGAAGGATCCGCTCAAGGAAACCCTTGCGTTCCGCCTGGTTTCTGGGGGCAGTCGTGATTTTGTATCCCCCGAGAGATTGATCCTGAAGAGCATGGGGGCAATTGAGAGTAGGTTTTGTACGATACAAGTCCTGTATATATTCTTAACGAGATAATGAAAACAAAATAAAGACAAAAGTGATTGTTTATCCGCTGAAAAGAGTTGAATTCCTTGGGGATCGCTGTAATTTCCTCCTTTCAGCTGACCCCGCAGGGATCGAGAGAATATGATTCTAGAGTGTTGTGGAAACCTAATTTATGGAAAGGACACAGTTTGGTGTTTCATGCTGCCAGCGCTGTCGGTATTACACCCCTGAGGGACGACGCGGCGGGCAGTGTAGCCAACTCGATGTTCCGGTACAGGGAAAATGGACTGCGTGCTCGCTGGCAACGCCATTCTTTTTAGAGCCGCTGCGTCCCCTGGAAGCCTTGCCTGTTTGGTCAGAGGAACTGGTTTTGATTCACCGCAATGCGGCGATCGCAGAAACCGCCTATACCAGCCATGTCGCTTGACCCTGATTTGGGGGTGGCTGGGGTTCTCGTCATGTGATCACAGTCCATCCGCAGCCCAACATTGACACCTCCTCTCAAGAGCCCATTGCTGCCAGGCAGCAGCGGGCTCTTGCTCTATCAATTGGGAGGATGGTTGACCGCAATGCCTCTACGGCAAGTCATCAACTGATGTTGAACGCTTGCCCAGAGGGGATTGCCATGCCTGCACTCACGACATTGCTAGGGGCTGTACCCCAGCCGTAATCAGGACTGTGAATGGAACGGATGACGGTTCCTAGCCCGTCGGTACAGAACCTCGGTTCTTGACTCGGCAATTGCCCTAACCCTGTGCATCACCCCTTGAATCGGGATTCTTGCCATTCTGTCCCAGTGTTTTAGGGTAACCACGGATATTGACGGAAATCGGGCGATCGCTTTTCCAAAAAGGCTTGTTTGCCTTCGGCTCCTTCCTCGGTCATGTAATAGAGCAGCGTGGCATTGCCGGCGAGTTCTTGCAGCCCCGCCTGCCCATCACAGTCCGCATTGAAGGCAGATTTCAAGCAGCGAATCGCGATTGGGCTTTTGGTCAAAATTTCCTGGGCCCACCGCACCCCCTCCGTCTCCAGCTCATCAATGGGCACCACGGTATTCACCAAACCCATCTCCAGCGCCTCCTGGGCTGAATATTGGCGACAGAGAAACCAAATTTCACGCGCCTTTTTTTGACCCACCAAACGCGCTAAATAGCTGGCCCCAAACCCACCGTCAAAGCTCCCTACCTTTGGCCCGGTTTGCCCAAAGACGGCGTTGTCGGCGGCGATCGTGAGGTCACACACCACGTGCAGCACATGCCCCCCCCCGATCGCGTAGCCTGCCACCAAGGCAATCACTACCTTCGGCATGGAGCGGATGAGGCGCTGTAAATCCAAGACATTAAGCCGAGGCGACCCCTCCTCGTCGATGTAGCCCCCCTTGCCGCGCACGCTTTGGTCGCCCCCTGAACAAAAAGCGTACTTGCCATCGGTATGGGGGCCAGCCCCGGTCAGCAGCACTACGCCAATGCGGGTGTCTTCGCGGGCATCGGCAAAAGCGTCGTAAAGCTCAACAACCGTTTTGGGACGAAAGGCGTTGCGCTTGTGGGGACGGTTGATCGTGATTTTCGCGATGCCGTCGGCCTTGTGATAAAGAATATCTTCGTAGGACTTGGCGACTTGCCATTGCATAGCCATGATCTCGGTGCAGTTAATTGAGGTCATGGACTAGCTTAGAAGGGATTGGTCGGCCCCGCGAAAGCGCTGGCCGCTGCACTTTTGGCAACCTCGCTGTCCTGGCTGCTGCATTGAAGCGCGATGGGTACTGGGGGCAAAAGCAGCGACGACGCGATCGCCCATCCCCGTCTTGTCTTTCAGCACTCCAGCGTCCTAGCATTCCAAGGGCACAGTTTCTCAAAACATTAAGATGCAGGCACCACACCTTCCCAATCGCGATCGCCTCATCGACAATAACGTTCAGGTTCTTTATTCTTCTCAAAATAACGTTGCATCCCGATCCTTGAGGAGGCAACCCAACCGTGTTTAAGCATCATGGCCTATTACTGGTTTAAGTCTTTCCACATTATTGGTGTGGTCGTTTGGTTCGCGGGATTGTTTTACCTTGTGCGGCTGTTCATCTATCACGTCGAAGCCGATGCCGAACCTGAGCCCGCCGCCAGCATTCTCAAACGTCAGTACGAGCTGATGGAAAAGCGACTCTACCACATCATCACCACACCGGGCATGATCGTTACCGTTGCAATGGCGATCGGGCTGCTGTGGACTTCGCCAGAATGGCTGAAACAGGGCTGGATGCACGCCAAACTCGGCTTTGTAGCTGTGTTGCTGTTTTATCATCACTATTGCGCTCGCCTGATGAAGCAGCTCTGGCGCGGTGAATGTCGGTGGAATAGCAAGCAACTGCGCGCCCTGAATGAAGCGCCAACACTCTTGTTGGTCGTGATTGTGATGCTGGTTATCTTTAAGAACAACCTGCCTACTGACGCGACAACCTGGCTCATTGCAGGGCTGGTGGTGGTCATGGCGGCGACAATTCAGCTCTATGCGCGCAAGCGCCGTCTGGATAAGGAAAAGGAACTGGCGATCGCGCCCGAAGACAAGACCCCAGAACCGGCCCAAGGCTAGGGGCTGCTATGAATTCACCAGAACCTTGGTGATAACGGGTCGCTAGCCCCCTAGCGTGATGGGATAACGTGTTCTGACCCACCGCGCTGAAATCGTGATGCTTTCTGGAGATACAGTATGCTGGGTCTCCTTTTTTTGCAGGGTTGCGAGGTTTGCAGGGGGATGGATACGTTCCCAGTGTGGACGAGGGGAGCGTTGCATGGGAAAAGATTTATCTCTTTCTATCCTTTCAAGATTCTAAATTAATGGAGCGCCAGGTATTGATTGATACATTTTTGCTGATTGTCAAGTTTTTGTTGCGGCGATCGCGGGCGCTGCCATCCATCAGAAGATGGATGATGGAGCTAAAAAACTTGACTTGCAAGGCGTTCAGCCCAAAGGCGGAAAAGCTAAAGAAATGTTGCAATCTCGCCAGAGAGTAATTAACATATAGTCATAGGGACAAAACAGTTCCTGACTCCCTTGAAGCAAAAGAGGTTTGCGTCATGGCTGAAGAGCAACAAGCAAAATTCGGTTTCACCCAGTTCGCTGAAAACTGGAACGGTCGTCTGGCAATGCTGGGCTTTGTGATTGGTTTGGCTACCGAGCTGATGACCGGTAAGGGCATCCTGGCTCAATTGGGCCTGATGTAGTTGGGTTTGACTGGAATCTCCTGACTGATGTAGTCCGCGGTTGGTCTTGCCGAGGACGTTTGCAATCAGATTGCGCAGCACTTGCTGCATTCGTTAGAGGATTTCGAGGAGCGGGGTGACCCGCTCCTTTTTTGTGACGATTTTTGGGGCAGTGGGCAAGCCTTAACCGGGATATGCCCCAGTTTTGTTGAGCGGTGCCTCTGCCGATGGGGCACAAGCTCCTAAGTGAAGAGGTTTGGGTGTGATTGACAGTCCGCCCGCTGTCTAATCATCAGCGACTCTTCGACTCGTCTATTCCGCTGCAGTGCTTTCTAAGGGCGCTCTGGGTGCCTGTTCAGGAATTGGGCTTACCAAGGTGCTGCTTCGCCGGCCCAGGTGCTAATCCCGCGCAATGGTTCGGGAATTTCAGCATCGGGCGGAAATTCGAGCAGGGTTTCGCGATCGCCCAAATAGCCCGACTCCGCGAAGGAGATCAGCAAACGACCCAGCGCAATCCAGACTGATTCATCGTAGGCCCAGTGCTGAAACCGTCGGGCATCGTCGGCAATGGATCGCAAGGCCCAAAAGTAGCTGTTGCGGACAACGGATCCGGGCTTTTTATATTCCGGAACATCATCGCGGTGGAGATACAGGATGGGATCGTCAACGTGACAACGCATTCTTCTCGACAAGAAAAACAATCGTGACCCTAAAGTCTGATAGGGTGAGGAAATCTCTACGGACTTGGCGCGATCGCCTTTGATACCTTAAGGCCATCGGGTACTCTCTTCAAAGTGCTCATCTGGCCCCTCTGTTTTGGGAGTAACGACAACGGTTATGACAGCGGCAGTTTCTGTCCAAAACGTTCACAAGGTTTACAACAACCTGCACGTCGTGAACGATCTTTCTTTGACCATCAAGCCGGGCGAAAGTTTTGGGCTCCTTGGCCCCAACGGGGCAGGCAAGTCAACTACCATCCGTATGTTGACAACCCTGTCACAGCCTTGCGAGGGGCACATTGTGATTGCCGGCTATGATGTGCAACGGCAAGCCACGGAGGTGCGGCGACAGATCGGCGTGGTGTTGCAACAAACCAGTGTCGATGGCGACCTCTCGGTGTGGGAAAACTTGGAACTGCATGGGCGCATGCACCACATTCCCAATCCCCAACGGCAGCGCCGCATTGCCCAATGGCTGGAGTTTGTGGAACTGAGCGATCGCCGTGACGACAAGGTCAAAACCCTATCGGGGGGCATGAAGCGCCGCTTGCAGATTGCTCGCGCCCTGTTGCACGACCCCAAAATTTTGTTCTTAGACGAGCCTACGGTGGGCCTAGATCCGCAGACCCGCCGCCGTCTATGGGAAATTATTCGCAGCCTCAACCAACAAGGCATGACGATGCTGCTCACCACCCACTATATGGAAGAGGTGGAATATCTCTGTGATCGCATCGGCATTCTTGACCGGGGTCAACTTATTGAAGTCGGGACTTTGCAAGAACTCCGCCAGCGTCATGGGGAAGGGATTGTCATGAAACAGCAGGGCGATCGCTGGGAATATCTTTTCTTTCCTACCCTGCAAGATGCCAATGCTTACCTTGATAACCAGCCCAATAAAACGGGGATGATGACGCGCCCCTCGAATTTGGAAGATATCTTTGTAGAACTCACCGGACGCAATCTAGACTAGAGCCGTTTTCATGGCGCGACTGGCCAGCCTCATTGAGGCCATTTTGTATCTGAAGGGACGCCCCCTGCCGATCGCTCGCATTGCCGAATATGCTGGGTGCGATCGCGACTCTGCCGAGGAAGGGCTGATCGAACTGATGAACGATTATGCCCACCGCGAGGGAGCACTAGAAATTGTTGAAACCCCAGACGGGTACTGCCTTCAGCTCAAGGCGGGCTTTAAGCACTTGGTCGATACCTTGATTCCCCTCGATTTGGGAGTGGGGGCGTTGCGCACCTTGGCTGCGATCGCCCTACGCGGCCCCCTGAGCCAAACCGACTTGGTGGAATTACGCGGCTCGGGAGCCTATCAACACGTTCAAGAGCTGGTAAAACTGGGCTTTGTGCGTAAACGCCGCTCTCCAGACGGGCGATCACCCCTCGTACAAGTCACCGACAAATTCCATCAAAACTTTGAGATCGATCAACTGCCCGCCTTCGCCCGCCGCGCATCGGCCAAAGCGGTGACGAAAACTCCCGAAGATGCAGCGAAAGACGATACGGGCGCAGCGGTGACAGATGCTGCTGTGGAGGCGATTGAAGATGGCGCGATCGCCTCGCGAGCCAACACTCCAGCGGATTCAATCTAGGGGGCTTCATCCCCCTCCCTAGACGCCTGAGCATCATTTGTTAGAGTAGTACAACACTCGCTGATAATCCGCGGCCTGCCGAACGCTAAAAAACGCAGTCACTGGCCCCAGCATCCTCGCCTAAGACGCAACGGGTTGACCAGTACTGCCCTAGCGATCGCCCCTCGCGGATTGCCCCGGTTTGCAGGAGATAGGTAACCAAAATTTCTATGACATTTGACCCCGAACGTGTTGATTTTGTTGGGTTACACGGCGACGAGGAGGTCGCTAATCAGCTCCTTCAATATCTCAAGCATCAACCCCCTGAGGTACTCAGTCGCGTTGCTCAAACCGTCAGCCCAGAAATCAAGCAAATTATTTCCCAAAACGTTCAGGGACTGATTGGGGTGCTGCCCAACGATGGCTTTAACGTGCAAGTGACCACCGATCGCGAAAACCTGGCAGGTCTGCTTGCCTCTGCGATGATGACTGGGTACTTCCTGCGTCAGATGGAACAACGGATGGAGATGGAAGTCTCCCTCTCGGCTTCCTTCGGTAGTCTCAGCGACGACGTGGACTAAGTGCGCCTTCGGCGTCTTCAGGAAAGCCGCCACTCGACCCAATCGGTTGCGGGCAATCCTAGGGCAGACAACCGATTGAGCGGAGTCTCAAGCGCCTCGTCATCAAGAATGGCGCAGGGATTAAGCAATCGGCATCAGGGGTGTGCGGCCGAGCCCTCACGCACCCAAACGCACTCAAGTCATGACTCAGGTGTGACAGTTGCGCCACTATTGCAGCTCGGAGGGCATGGCCATTGGGCGCACTTCAACAGTTTCTACCCGGTTGCCGCGCTTGATTTCCACCTTGAGCGGCTCGCCGATGTCGCTCACCTCAACCCGTTCTTGCACATCGGTGGGGGTCGCGACCTCCAGGCCATCAACCCGTTGGATGATGTCACCGGGCTGGAGGCCACCCGCTTGGGCTGGTGTTCCTTCGAGCACGCGCACGATAATCACGCCGCGATCGGCATCCACTTGAAGATTCAGGCCCGGATCAGCGTTGAGGTTTTCGCGTACTTGGGGTGTCAACAGCACCATTTGAATCCCTAAGTAGGGGTGCTGTACCTGCCCAGTCTCAAAAAGCTGTGTGGCGATACGGTTAAAGGTCTCGACGGGGATAGCAAAGCCCAAGCCTTGGGCATCTTTGCGAATGGCGGTATTCATACCGATTACCGCGCCTTGGTCGTTCAGCAGCGGCCCCCCGGAGTTGCCTGGGTTAATGGCAGCGTCTGTTTGAATGAACTGTACGCGCTTGTCTGGAATGCCAACCTCTAGACTACTGCGGCCTAGGGCGCTGATGATGCCAGCGGTGACAGTGTTGTCTAAGCCGAGGGGGTTGCCGATCGCGATCGCCCACTGCCCTGGAGCTAAGGAGTCTGTGCTGCCTAAGGTCACTGTCGACAATCCCTGCGCGTCAATTTTGACTGCCGCCACATCCGTCACCGGATCCGTCCCGACCACTTCACCCTCAAAGGTGCGGCCATCGGTCAAAGTCACCGTGACTCGCGATGCGCCCTCAACGACGTGGGCGTTTGTAATAATCTTGCCATCCGCGCTGATGATGAACCCAGACCCAGTTCCTTGCTGAAAGGGCTCAGGCTGAATGGGCATGTCATCGCCAAAGAAACGACGAAAGAAAGGATTCTGGAACGCTTCGGGCACGTCTACCGTACCGCCCTCGGCATCAATGCGGACGACTGCTGCTCCCACCCGGTTGACGGCTTCGGCAATAAAGTTGGGGTTGCTGGATGTTATGGTGAGGGGTAATGCTGTTGCCGTTGCGGGCTCAATGGAGGCGAATTCTGTCCGAACAATGGGAGTGGTTTCGGGTTTGATGAAACGATCAGGGTTTTGTGCGGCCCAGCGCTGATGCCCAGCCCAGCCGACGCCGCAGCCCAAGAGCAGGGTGGTGGTGGTGAGTCCAACTTGCTTAAGGGAAATACCCATTGCGCGTTCCTTTAGGTGCGGGGCGACGTTCGGAATGACTCTACTTTAACGAATCTCGTTCAGGGAATGACGTTTCTTTCAAGATGGAAATCGGGGCGCGCGATCGCGGTCGTCATGACGATGGTGGCGTTGCTTCGGGTGGGCGATCGCCCCCAACCGACCTTGTCCTACGTCAAAATGGTCTATGCAAGGATCTGAGTTACCGTTCAAAGGCTGCGAAATGGGCGTGAGGCGCAGGGCGATCGCTGGTGCTGGAGTTAGCACAATTCTGCTGATAGCGGGGCTGAGCGATCGCGCGATCGGCCAATCCGCTGAATCCTCTCCCAGGAACCTGTGTCCGGCCCCAGCCCTGTCACGGGTGCAGACTGCTACCGCCCAATCGGGCGACACCCTCGACAGCCTTGCCCTGCGCTACAACGTTTTACCTGCCACAGTCTTGGGCATGAATCCTGCCCTTCAGGTGAACCCCGTTGCCGCAGGGATGAGCGTGCGTATCCCTCCCTTCAATGGCATTGAGGTTACCGTTGCTCGCGGCCAAACCTGGGCCGACCTCGCCGCTGCCTATGGCATTCGGGCAGATGTGTTGTTTGAGGTCAATGGCTGCCCGTCCCAAATGCCCAATCGCGCCTTTATTCCCGGCGTCAACTGGTTTCCCGGCGTCACTGCACCCCGACCTGCTGCCCCAGAGCCGACTGCCCCTCGCCTGCGCAGTCCCCTCTCTCGCTACCCCTTGGCGGAACCCGCAGCCCTAGTGCTGAATTTTGGCTGGCACCCCCACCCTGAATTTGAGCAACTGGTCTTTAACAGCGGGGTTGGCATTGAGGCGGCGGAATCGGCGGCGGTGCTGGCGGCAGGGGCGGGCACGATCGCCTACGTTGGCCCCCAGGAGGGCTTGGGCACGATGGTGATCGTTAACCATGCGGATGGCTTTCAAACGCGCTATGCCCAAGTGAGCGGTGTGCAGGTGGCGGTGGGCGATCGCATCCAAGCTGGACAGGCGATCGCCCAGGTTGCGGCAAATCCGACTCCGCCTTTCCTCTACTTTGAGGTGCGCACCAACTCTGCCCTGGGCTGGGTGGCGCGCAACCCGGGCGACTATATCCCTGCCCTGGCGATTCGATGACCGACGCCCGACTTGAGTCATTGCCTCGCCAGATGCAACCCTAACTGGGATAAACGGCTAAAAAACTGGCAGGCTCAAAAGTCGCGTCCTAAAATGTGGTTACTTTGATTGGCCGTTCTCGAATGACAGGTCAGCCCCCGCCTTCTCCCCAACCCCCCAAACATCCCCTCGAAGAGGTGTCGCCTGCACTCTTTCGGCAGCGGCTGTTTTGGCTGCGCTTTGCGGCCTATCGTCCGGTGCTGATTGTGGTGGGGCTCTGGCTGGCGTGTTTGGCGATCGCGACGGTGGCCTACAGTCGGCTCATCTACACGGGTAAGCCCGCCCCGCCCCGCGCTGCCCAATCTCCCCAGCCCTCGGCAGCACAGGTTTATCCCCACCAAGATCCGACGCGCACCCCATCACCAAGCACAACGACTCCGCCGAGCACGGAACCTTTTACTGAGGGGGGCACCCCGGAAAACGCCACCACTGTAGAGGGCGATGGTGCTATCGTGCCAAGCTGGTCGTTGGTGGTGCTGGTGAGCACCTGTGTCCTGGGCTGTCTCATGGTGTCGCGGCAGATTCAAGCTCCGCCCCGGCGGCGATCGCCCCGAGTTCAACGCCCTGCCCCCACCCCGCGCGAAGCCAAACCCGCCCCAGCAGCTCCGACCGGGCCAAAACGCTTGGTGCCCTACACGCCGGGGCAGCCCGTTGTCTCTGCTGCGGTTCCGTCACAGCCTGCCCAACCTAGCCCGACCCCCGAGCCAGCCCAGCCCAACGACGCACAACCCGCAGCGGTGAGTGTCGTCGCAGCGGAGGATGCCCATCCCCTCGATTGGCCCGAGGGTAGCCTCATCCATGAAGCTGATATTCGTCAAACGCGATCGCTCTCGTCTTTCCTATAAACCCGCCACCCGCTTCAGCCCTTTGGGATGACAAAGATCAGCAATTGCTAGCTATAGAACAAGCGACAACTGACCCAGATCAAGCAGTTTTTCAGACAAGACTCCGATTGCATCGGATAGAGCCCCAATCGCGTCATGATGAACAAACCCTAAACAACCTGAGCGCCATACTGGAGGGATGATTGTACTGAACCATTCCACCTAATTACCCATATCGGGATGTTATGCGGATAAATTTCCACCTAATCACCCATATCGGGGTGTTATACAGAAAGATTCTCTCTAACAAGTAGTCAGGTGGCTTGAGCTTTCAGTCAGGAAGCAACTGCGAAACTATCTGTAGGATGACCAACTCTATTTCATTGCTTAAAATCAGGTAGGGACGTAAAACCAGGAGTATAGCGTTTTTCATTCTAGTGAGGCACAGTAGCAGCAATGAGAGAACCAATTCT
>JACYME010000157.1 GCA_015272155.1 Leptolyngbyaceae cyanobacterium T60_A2020_046 | reverse complement strand
CTGAATGCCCTTGCTCTACTCGGGCGACTACTCGCTCACGCAGATCTAAGCTGTAGGCCATTGTTTCTCATTCTTATCTAGAACTACCATAACACTGACGAGCAAGCCGCGATCGCCTCACAGTACGGAATTCGAAGCATTCCCACCCTGATGCTCTTCAAGGATGGGCAGCCCGTTGATCGCGTGGTTGGCGCTGTTCCCAAAAGCACCCTGTCTCAAACCTTGGCGCGCTACGCCTAGCGGGTTTGTGTGGCGGACAGATAGTTCATGCCCCTCCGCCCAAAACCACCGAGCCCGATCTTGTTATCCACCCCTTCACTCACTGCCATGTCTACTGAAAAGAACCTTTTTACGCCGATTCAACTGGGTCGCTATACCTTGCCAAACCGCATCGTGATGGCTCCCCTCACCCGCAACCGTGCTGGCGAGGGGAACGTGCCGCTGGATATGCACGCGACCTATTACAGCCAGCGGGCCTCCGCTGGACTGATCATCACCGAAGCCACCCACTGTCATCCTAGTGGCATTGGCTATCCCAACACACCGGGTGTTCACACGCCCGAACAAATTGCCGCATGGCGCAAGGTGACGGATGCGGTTCATGCCAAGGGGGGGCGCATTTTTGTGCAGCTTTGGCATGTGGGACGCGTGTCTCACCCCTCCTTCCACAAGGGTGAATTGCCCATTGCGCCCAGCGCGATCGCGGCCCAAGGTGAAGCCATGACCTATGAGGGGATGCAGCCCTTTGTCACCCCTCGGGCCTTAGAAGAATCAGAGATTCCGGGGATCATCGAGCAGTTTCGCCAGGGAGCGCGGAGTGCCCTCGATGCCGGGTTCGACGGCGTTGAAGTCCACGGTGCAAACGGGTACTTGCTTGACCAGTTTTTGCGGGATGGCACCAATCAACGCAGCGATCGCTACGGCGGCTCTGTGGAAAACCGAGCGCGTCTGTTGCTAGAGGTAACTGAAGCAATCGCCGAAATTTGGGGGCGCGATCGCGTCGGCGTGCGCCTCTCCCCCAGCAGCACCTTCAACGACATGCGCGACTCCAACCCTCGCGAAACCTTTGGGTATGCGATCCAACGCCTCAACGAGCTAGATCTCGCCTACCTCCATTTGCTGGAGCCCAGCGAGTCAGATCTGCGTCATGGGGGCATTCCTATCCCCACGCGCGAGTTTCGCCCGCTCTATCACGGTAATCTGATCGTCAACTGGGATTATGACCAAGCCAAGGGTAATGCCGCGATCGCGTCCGGCGATGCCGACCTCGTATCCTACGGCAAGCTGTTCATTGCCAATCCCGACCTGCCCAAGCGCTTTGCGCTGAATGCGCCCCTCAACGAGCCCGATCCTGCGACCTTCTACGGCGGTGGCGAAGCGGGCTTTACCGACTATCCCTTCCTCGAAGAAGTTGCAGCGTAACCTAAGGTTTCGTACTCATTGAACGAGCCGCATCCCCTTAAAGGGTGCGGCTTTTCTAATAGCAGTATCGGTTATTGCTGTTGGGATAAAGTTGCTCTTGGCCGCGTCGGGTTGCGCCAATCAGCGTCGAAATGACTACGCAACGCTTCTTGGCAATGCCGCTCTGGCTTTGTAGCGTTACCGTGCTGAGGCGATGCACCACTTCACCCCGGTACCCAAACCGCACATAATAAATGCCTTGCGCGCTGGCGAGGGTGGTGTCAGCCGGATCAAGCTGGAGGGAGGGCGAGAGGGCGTCCCATGTGGTCACCGTCGAAGCTGCCTGGGTATTGGGGTGAATGGCCCACTCAATGACACCATTGTGTTCGCGCAGGCTAAATCGCCAGGAGGTGCGCTGGGTTTGGGAGGCACGTTGAGCCGCTTGAATCGCCTGGTGGAGTTCTTCGATTGCGAGGGCAACCCGGCGATTTTCGACAAACCGAATCCAAGACGGGGCGGCAATGGACGCGATCACAGCCAGCAAAAAGATGACGATAACGGATTCCAACAGTGTGAAGCCTACTTCGCGATCGCCGCGCCGATTCATGAGGCAATCTGCAAAAGAAAATCTGTTCATGGTTGAGCCATAACACCCTGAGTTGTGCTCAAGATGCCCAGGAAATTCTTCGCGATCGCTAGGGAAATGCAATTCATGAATTCCCCGTCATGCCGCACACCATGTACTGAGCAGAAACTCGGATCTCGCCACATTTCTGCCCCGACTGGCCCCGTATTTTTTCTCAGGTCGCGCCTCAAAACTTGTGACAGTTCAGACTGAGATTTTCAAGAAAAATGCAAAAAGAGAGGAGGAGTCCGAAAACTCCTCCTCTTCTATCAGTTCACAGTCGCTCGTTAGACAAGCCTATGCGGGAGAGCTTAGCTTGCAGCAGCATGGCCGCGATCGTAGGTTGCCCAGAAGCTGGGGTGTACTTTCCCTTGAATGTGGTTCCAGTACTTCGCCGCATCATCAGGAAGGCCAACTTCCGTAGCCAAACGGCCCAGCATCGCCTGTTGACGACGCTTCACGCTGCGGTGATGGCCCATCAGCATGGTACGAGCCTTATCTTCAACACTTGAAAGCACTGCCGCAACTGCTGCAACGGGTTCAGCCGCAACCGGGGCGGGAGCAGTCACCGCAGGAGCCACCGCTACCTCTTCAACTGCATTGCCCGTGTGATAAGCCACACCACGATAAACAAGATCCAGGGTGGGCTGCTGAACGGGAGCTTTCTTCACTGTTCTGAAACGAATATCCACGCCACGGTAGTGACCTGCATCACCTGTCACCTGAGTTTCAACCGCAGGGGGAGTGTAGTCGTATGCTACGCCGCGATAAGTAAGCTTCATGAGTCGCCTCCATACATCCAATCAAATCCGGAGTCATATGGGGCGCGTTCCTTCGGAGTCCGGGGTCTCCTACTTCCGTCTCTCGAAATCCGCCGTATGTGAGCTGAACACCTTCGAGAGATGAACGATTTATTTGTCCATGTCTGTAGTCTATTTTACCGTTTTATGTTTTGGCAAGGGTTTTTTGCGATTGTTTACGGTCGGCTTGCCGCAATTTCGGGTCGGTTAGCCGTCCCGTAAATTTACTGAAACTCCTGATTTATCAAGGTTTTCCGTTTCCGAGCCAGAATGCCGGGCCGGGTTGCCCCTTTGGGTGAGTCGCTGCATATCGGATCAGCGAAGATTAGGTTAAGAATGATTGCAGCCGCATCGTTTGATCGACCTGCCATCCCAGGGGGCTGTGGGTGAGCAGGGTCAGGGCGTCGGCGGTAAAGGTTGCGTGCTGAGCTTGCGTTGCAAAGCAGGGCCAGGCGGATCGAAAGGCAGCGGGCGTGAGATCTCGAAAGGCGAGGGTGAGGTGGGGCCGAAACGGACGCCCTGGGTGCCGATCGCGAATAGCGAGATGTTTCTCGACATCGGCGACCAAGTCGCGCTGGATGGTCATCAGCGCTGGGGTGGGCAACACATTGAGGTAAATCACTCGGGGCGGAAACGCACCAAACCCAGAGATTTCAACGGTAAATGGGGCACGATCGCGGGCAAAGGCGACAAGGGCGTGTATCAGGCGATCGCGATCCACCATTCGCCATTCAAACGGCGGCACTAGGGTGATGTGGGGCGGCGATCGCAGCGCCGCCCGACTGTTATATCGTTCTGCGAAATGCTGTTTGAGCGCCGTCGCTTCCTGCTGAATCGCGATCGGCGGCAAAATTGCGATAAAGTGGCGCACCCTTCCGCTCGATTTCACCATGGCACTCTCCCACGCTGGGATTCAGAAGTCTTGTGGCAAAGGTTTCCCCATCGCCCCGCTGCCTCAGTATGCTAAAGAACCGGGCCTTTGCCCCGGATTTCCACACCCCGCAACCGCTCACCGTCCTATGGCATGGTTTGTCAAAATTGAAAAAGGAATTGTCGATAAGTCTGAATTTGATCAGTACGTCCCAGCCCACAAGGCCTATGTGAAGACGCTCATTGAGCAGGGACACCACGCCAAAACCGGATACTGGGCAGAGCGCGGCGGCGGAATGCTGCTGTTCCAGGCAGAGTCGATGGAGGCTGCGCGGGCGATCGTTGCGGCTGACCCCTTAGTTCAAAACCACTGTGTTGAGTACGAACTCCACGAGTGGCGCATTGTGATGGAGTGATTGCGCATTATGGCAGAGTCCAAAGATGGCTTTAAGGTGGTGAGCGACAATCGCCAAGCTCGACACGAATACGAAATTTTGGAAACCTTTGAGGCGGGCCTAGAACTGCTGGGCACCGAGGTGAAGTCGATTCGGGCGGGCAAGGTGAACCTGCGAGATGGCTATGCCCTGATTCGGGATGAGGAAATCTGGCTGCATAATGTCCACATTTCGCCCCACAGCACGACGAACAAGGTGTTTAACCACGACCCCCGGCGGACACGCAAGCTGCTGCTGCACCGGGATGAAATTCGCCGACTGATTGGCAAGGTGGAGCAGAAGGGACTGACGCTGATTCCGCTGAAGATGATTTTAAAGCGGGGCTGGGTGAAGGTTGATCTCGCCCTGGCGCGAGGCAAGAAGCTCCACGACAAGCGGGAGTCGCTGAAGCGTAAGCAGGAAAAACGGGAAATTGAGCGCGCGCTGAAGGGTAGCTAATTCCAGGGCTGGGACAGCGCGCGACAGGGCCGGGTGAATGGGGATCTGGGATTTCGAGAGCAGAAACCCGGTTTCTCCTTGGCCAATTCGCCAAATTTAGGGCACCAGGAGTTGAAGAAACCGGGTTTCTTGCCCGGTGGAGAGGCATGGGCCTGTTCAGCAACACGGTTGAGATTAGTCGATGAACTCGTAGCCCGCATCTTGGGCATGGCCGACGGTGGCGCGATCGAGGGCGGAAACCACTTGGTCGTAGATCTCATCCGCTTGGTCGGGGGTATTGCCGATGCTGGTGAGGCCAAGTTTGCCATGTTCTGACAGGCAGCCCATCAGGTGAAAGGCTGCGCCAGTGCCTTCTGCGCTGTTGAAATGCAGACGCTCGCTAAGGATGATGTCGATCAGGTCGCTGGGCAGCAGGCCACGATAGGCGTCCTTTTGCACATTGTCGGAGGCGCGATAAAACTTGGGTTGCCCCTGATGGGTATAAAACAGACCGTCTTTGGGGTTATAGCGCCCATCGGTCAACAGTTTGAGGGCCATGAAGGGGTGGGTGGTGCCGCCTTTGCGCAGGTTAATTTCAATCGCGTGCAACTCCCACTCTTGTTTTGAGCCGGGTTGGTGTACGGCCACAAAATCCACGCCATAGCGCTCGATCGCGCCCTTGGCGGCGAGGTTTTCTCCAACGCGGCGGCCCATCTCTTGAATGTCGAGTCGATAGTCCGCATCGGCGGGAAATGAGCAGCCCAAAAAGATTTGGCCATCGGGGCCACCCAGAACCTGATCGTGGGTCGAAAGCATTTCGACTTGGCCCACGGGGCTGATGTGACCCTGGGCACTGGGCGATCGCTTGACGGCCCCTTCAATAAAGGCTTCCGCGATCGCGCCCAGTTCGTGAATTTTGAGTTCAAAATGCTGCCATGTTTCCGTCGGGCACTGAAACCGCAGATTTGAGAAAGCCGCCTTGATGCGTGCGACCCGCTGAGGATGGGACGTGCTGCCAGGGGCGACGGCTTGGAGCGGCCTCAGATCCAGCAGGGCATTCCCTTCCCCAGAAAAGCCCTCATTGAGCTTGATGACAATGCGCTGCAACTGAGGATAGTGTTCCCAGAGATCAGCGGTAACCTCCGCCAGATCCGCCTTGTTCCACACCAGATCGCTACCGGGTGGGTGGGGCACCCCGCACTCGGCAAAGATTTGGCGGCTGCCGCTTTTGGTGCCCCAGTGAAGCAACTCAGGATCCAGCGCCAGGAGGGGAATGCCCAACTGCATGGCAAGCTGACGTTCGAGGCGAGTGGAGTTGAAACACACCATATAGGCGTGGCCGGGGTTGAGGCGATCGCGGATCTTTTTGACCAATCGGGGCCGCTCTAGAATTTTTTGGGTGAGGGGCTTTTGCGACGAGTCATAGGCGGCAAAGAGATCCAGCCGTTCGCGCGCGTGGGAGCTGGGAATCCCCGGCAGCAGTTCGAGGTAGTAGTCCACAATGCTGGGATGCAGCGGCTGAGACGTGACATACATCAGCCGAGTCCGAGGATTGCGCAAGCGCGACAGTGAAAATAACAGGCGTTCTTCGTAGTGGTGAACTCCGGCGATTTTTTGCAGCTCAGCCTGATCGAGGCTGAGGGAAGGCACAATCAACACCTGGCAATCACACGGATCAAATTCATCCGGCGATCGCCACAGATCGCGCAACTGACTTTGAAGCTGCTGAAACTGCATCATCCGGTTCAACACAGTGACGGGGGGCGTGTCGATAATCATAGAGGTCTATGACAAGTCCAGGAACGTTTAGGGACAGCATTTCCTGGGCGGGTGAGGCGTTGCCGATCCCCTGAAATCCAGCGGTGTCAGCAGGTTGTGGGCCTCAATCGGGTTAGAAAAGCTGTCGGTACGGGTGGGGCAACTGTGGCACGACAGGCCCGGATGTTTTTCTTTCAAATGCAGGCCTCTGTTCTCCATATGTTCGCTGAAAACTTTTGGCAGGTATGCGGCTGTTATTCCCGTCAATTGATGGGAGAGGGATAGCGGCTAGAACACCGGTACAGAAACCCGGTTTCTTCCAGAGTTGAGTCACAAAATGGGGCGAATGCTGAGAAGAAACCGGGTTTCTCGCCATACTGTATCGGCGCTCTAGGGATCTGGACAGGGGATGCTCAGGGCGGTTCTGAAGATTTAAGTCATGGGGCGCACCGCCTGGGAAAGGTTCGGCGCATAATTTTGGGAATGTTTCCGAGCGGTTCCTCAGAGGGGAGCGATCGCCGCTTTCAGCGCAGGGTGAATCGATGAATTGTCGAAACTCGTGTCGAAACTCGGTCGATGATTTCGGGCATGCTTCTGCAAGAGCGTCGTGGCAGTCCTGATGAGTCGAAGCAGAATAGGGAGGATGGCTGCGGCACAGGTTTGGCGATGGAAACTTGGGTGTGCTGATCGAGATTGTGCATTTAGAAAAGAGTAGATCACCGCGATCGTGTTGCCCTTGACGTTGAACTGGTTTAAGCGCCCCTGTCGGTCAATTTCACTGCGGACGGTTTTGGTCGTGCCTTTTGTGGTGCAAACCGTTGGCGCGGTGGCATTGGTAGGCTATTTGTCCTACCGCAGTGGTCAGAAGACAGTGACAGACCTGACGACTCGGCTGATGGATAAGGCGAGTCAGCGCGTGGTTTACACGCTGGATGACTATTTTGATGGGCCGAGGGCTCTTGTGCAGGACAGCCGCGCCGCGATCGCCCTCGGAATTTTAGACGCCCAAGATTTTGCGTTGATAGAACCCTACTTTGTGAGACAGCTTCAGGTTCACAAAGACATCAGCAGCGCGATGGTAACGACGGCGGATCGGCATTTTTTGGCGGTGGGGCGTCTTGCCCCTAATCAGCTTGCGATTGGCGAGCGCAACCCAGAAACCGGGGCCCTGGAGCGATATTCGGCGACCTTGGGGGGCGATCGCTTGGGTCTGCAAGACACCCTACCCAACTTTGATCCCCACCAATATCCCCCAGCGGATCCGTGGTATGAGGCGACGTTGCTGGCCCCCAACGGACACTGGCGACCCGTGGTGTCGCGGCTGCGCGGCAACGACAGCCCGCTGTTGATGATGGCCTATTTTGAGCCCATCACAGATAACCAGGGGCAACTGCTGGGCATCCTCGGTGCGAGCGCCCATCTCGACAAGATCAGGACGTTTTTGCAGCCGCTTCAGATCAGCGCCGGAAGTCAGGCGTTTTTGGTGGATGAGACGGGGATGTTGCTTGCCGCCTCTACTGCTGAGCCGCCCTTTCGGGCTGTGGAGCCCACAGATCAGCCCCTCATGGTGGAGGATTTGCGCCTCAACGCGACCGATAGCCCCAATCCGCTGATTCGGGCGGCGGCGACTTGGCTGCGATCGCCCGACAATCGAGCCGCCGCATCGGGGGGTCTGACGCAGTTTGTGGTCAATCGCGACCGCTACTTCATTCACACCGTGCCGTTTCGCCTTGGGGATTCGGTGCAGTGGACGGTGGTAGTGCTGGTGCCCGAGGCTGACTTTACCGCCGAAATTCACCGCCATGCCCGCATCACCTTCGCCCTCTGTGGGGGCACCCTTGGCCTAGCGATCGCGGTTGGCTGGCTCACCGCTCGCCGGGTCACCACCCGCATCCAGCACATCAGCCGCGCCAGTGCCGCCCTTGCGACGGGTCGCCTGAATCAGCATCTAGATGAAGGCAGCAGCATTCGCGAATTGGCGGAATTGACCCAAGCGTTCAACCAAATGGCGGATCAGGTGCGGGGCTCTTTGCAAGCTGGGCAAAGGGCGCTGGCAGAGTCGGAGGAAAAGTTTACGCGGGTGTTTCATGCCAGCCCTGACCCGTTGGGCATTTGCACCCTGGCCGCAGGGCAGTTGATTGAGGCGAACGATCGCTTCACCGAATTTTTTGGCTATGACCGGGCTGAAATGATCGGTAAAACCACCCTGTCACTAGGACTATGGGCAGATGTGGCCGATCGCGATCGCTTTTATGCCAATATGCGCACCGCTGCCCGCGTGTGCAGTCGAGAAATCTCGGTGCGGGGCAAATCGGGCCAGGTTAAAACTGTCTTAATCTCAGCGGAAACCTGTCGCCTAGAGGGGCAAGATTGCGCAATTGTGGGCCTCAAGGACATCAGCGATCGCAAACAGGCCGAGCTGGATCTGAGCCGCGTGCAGACGGCCCTGCTAGAGGCGCAGCGCATCGCCCACATCGGCAACTGGGAATTTGACATCGCCAGCCAAAAAACCACCTGGTCGCCGGAGCTGTTTCGCATGTTTGGCCTCGATCCGGCCCTGGGCGAGCCCGGCTACGCCGACTATTTGCAGCTTATTCATCCCGACGATCGCCCGGCTTTGGAAGCTGCCATTGCCGAGGCGATCGCCCACGGCACGCCCTACCTCGTGGACTATCGCGCCCTGTTGCCCGATGGCTCCATGCGCTACCACGAGGGCCGTGGCGAAGTCAGGCACAATGCCGATGGGCGCGTGGTGCAGTTGTTTGGCACGGCGCTGGACATCACCGATCGCAAGCGTATTGAGCAAACCTTGCAGGCCAGTGAGGCGCGGTTTCGGGCAATTGTGGAGCAGGCCGCCGCCGGAATTAACCAGGTGGACAGAACGGGGCGATTTGTGGAAGCCAATCAGTTCTATTGCGATCTGCTGGGCTACACCCGCGAGGAACTGCTCAACCTCTGCTATTAGGATGTGATTCATCCCGAGGATTTGGCCCAAAATCAAGATTCTATTCGCCGCATTATGCGCGGTGAAATTAATACCTTTGAGTATAAAAAACGCGATCGCCACAAAAATGGCGACTGGATTTGGACGGCGATTTCCATTTCCGTGATTCGCGATGCCGAAGGTGAAATGATCGGCACCCTCGCCGTGGTAATTGATATTCGCGATCGCAAACGAGCTGAAGCCGCCTTGCAGGCCAGCGAAGCTCGCTTCCGCGCCATTTTTGAACAAGCCGCAGCGGGCATCAATCAGGTCGATCGATCGGGTCGCTTCATCGCGGTCAATCAATCTTGCTGCGACCTGTTGGGCTATTCCCGTGAGGAGTTTCTGACCTTCACGTTTAGGGATATTACCCACCCCGATGATTTGGTCCAAAACTGGCCTCAAGCGTTGGATCAGTCTTTACCACAATCGGATGCAACGCCTGCGATTAGCCGTCGCTACAACAAGCGCTATCGCCACAAAAATGGCGAGTGGATTTGGACGGAGGTAACGCTCTCGGAAATTCATGACGAAGCGGGCAACTTAGTTTCTGAACTGGCGGTATTGATTGATATTCGCGATCGCTTGCGAGCTGAGGCTGCATTACAGGCCAGCGAAGCCCGCTTCCGCGCCATTTTTGAACAGGCTGCCGTGGGCATCAGCCAGGCAGATCTATCCGGGCGATTTATTGACACTAACCAGTATTTCTGCGACTTGCTGGGCTACTCCAAAGCAGAGGTGTTGGCGCTAACCTTCCAGGAAATCACCCATCCTGACGACATGGCCGCCCATGCAGAACTGATAGCACCCCTCTTTCAGGGAGAGGTCGAGTCGCTCACCTTTGAACGACGCTTTCAGCATCGCTCGGGTGAATGGATTCCAACAGAAATCACGTTGTCATTGATTCGCGACGAACAGGGCGAACTGATCTCGAATCTGGCAGTAGTGGTGGATATTCGCGATCGCAAAAAGTTTGAGCAAGCCCTGCAGGCGAGTCAGGCCAAATTCCAGCGCCTAGTGGATGACATTGGGGGCAACTTTATCATCTTTAGCCAACTGCCCAAAGACCATATTCTTACCTATGTCAGCGATGGATTTACGCCCATTTTTGGTATCGAAAAATCCGAAATTCTGAATAAACCCTGGAGCGATCGGATTCCTTGGTTACCCGAATCCGTCGAGGTTGGCCTCGCTGCCGATGCTGAAATCCACACCGGGGAAATGGAATACCAACAATTTGAGATGAGCTTCATGCACCCGTCAAAAGGGGTGCGCACGATCCTGATTTCTCAACACCCGGTCAAGGATATAGCGAGAACCATCATCGCAATTGAAGGCATTGTTGAAGATATCAGCGATCGCAAACAGGCCGAGCAAGATCTCCGGCAGGCCAAGGAAGCAGCTGAGGTTGCAAACCAGGCAAAGAGCGCTTTTCTGACAAATATGAGCCACGAATTACGCACCCCGCTCAACGTGATTTTGGGCTTTGCCCAACTCTTGCGATCGGATCCTTTCCTTCAGCCCCAACAGCGTGACTACATTCGCATCATGCACCGCAGCGGCGATCATTTACTGCACCTGATTAACGACATTCTTGACCTCTCAAAAATTGAAGCCGATCGCATCACCCTCGACGAAACCAACATTGACCTACTCGAACTCCTCCACGATCTTCAGGGCATGTTTTATGAGCGCGCCGCCGAAAAAGAACTCCAGTTCGCGCTAGAACTCGCCCCTAACCTGCCCCAGTATGTAATTGCCGACCCCAACAAACTGCGCCAGGTACTCATCAACCTGCTGAGCAATGCCCTGAAGTTCACCACGGAGGGCAGCATTACCCTGCGCGTCACCCTGCTAGAAGCGGAGGACACGGCGGTGGACGAGCCCGCGCAAGACTCGACACACAGCCTTCAATTTGAGGTGGAAGATACTGGCGTCGGCATTGCAGAATCAGAACTGGAGACAATTTTTGATGCCTTTACCCAGACGCGGGCAGGGCGCACTGCGCTGGAAGGGACGGGATTGGGGCTAACGATTAGCCGCAGCATTGTGGCGCTAATGGGCGGTAAATTGTCCGTTGCGAGCACCCTAGGGCAGGGCAGTCGGTTTTGGTTTTCGGTGCCGCTGCGGTCAGCGGGCGCGACCGATCGCGCCACCACCTTCTCACAGCGAACGGTTGTCGGCCTGGCACCAGGACAACCCACCTATCGAGTGTTGGTGGTCGATGACCAGGCCGACAACCGTCAATTGTTGGTCGATATGCTGACGCAGCTTGGGCTGGAGGTACAAACTGCCGCCAATGGATTGGAAGCGATCGCCCGTTGGGAAACCTGGCGACCCCACCTGATCTGGATGGACATTCAAATGCCGGAGATGGATGGCTGCGAAACCACCCGCCGCATCCGCACCCGAGAGCAGGCCCGACGCATGGCGGAAGATGCCCACAACACTCGCATCATCGCGCTGACGGCCCAAGCCGCGCGGGACGATCGCCTGCGGGCGATCGCGGCAGGCTGTGACGACTTTGTGAGCAAACCCGTGCAGATCAACCTCGCCCTCAGCCGCATGGCAGAACTGCTCGGTCTCCGCTACCGCTACCAAGACCTCGAAGCGCCCCCTGCCCCCGTAGCTCCATCCTTTGGGGACAACGTTTCCCTACGCGGAATGCCCGCCGACTGGGTGGCCGCCCTCTATCAGGCGGCCCTCTATTGCGATGACAAGGAAGCCTCGCGCTTGGTGGAGGAAATTCCCCCGGAGCGAACAGCGCTGATCAATCGCTTGAAACTGCTGATTCGCGATTACCGATTTGAGGCGATCGTTCACCTCGTTCAACAGTCTGAAACAGAGCCGAATTAACCTGAGTTCGGGATAAGTCCTCGATTGCGTAAGACCGATTCGTTACCAGAGACCAAACCCCCACAGGATTAGCTCCCAACGAGGGAACAAGGCTGGCCAATGGCTTAACCCAACCTGATGTTAAGCCAGATCCCCCTCAATGCGCGCCAATCGCCGTCTAGGGTCAAAAAATCACGCTAACCCTCCGCATTCCTGACCAAGGGCCATTTAAATCCAAATTCCTGGTCATTGCGTATTCATGTTGAATACTGCACGGTTTAGTGTTGGGCTCCTTTGGCTTCCCAGATGCAGCCTGCTGAAGTGGGTTTCCCAAGCCCATCTGGGACATCAAGCACGGACATCGCGATCGCCAATCCGACACCCGACAGACCGAACAACGCAGCAACCCTGGCCTCACAAGTGTAGCCTCGCAGTGGCAACCCAGCATACTCAGATGAATCGGGAGGTGTTATGACGCCTTTTAAACATGTTCTAAAGCGCCTCAACGCCCTGGCGTTGATGGTATGTAGCTGTCTTCTCGTGGTGGGGCTTTACTCCCCCGCCTTTGGCAACGCCTTGGCCAAACTGGGCAGCGCGACGCCAGACCTGCAACCGACAACTTCCACAGGGCTGACCCTGGGGCAAACCATTGACGCCAATTTGCAAGCCGCAGAATCTGTTCTGTTGGCCCAGGGGGCTGATACCCGCGCGATGAAAGCCTACGTCGCGGTCATGAGTGATGCCAACGTTGTGCCCAATGCCCCCATGACGAATGCACGCGGTGCCGTGGGAGCAGCGTTGGTGGGCGATCGCTTGGTGGTACGGGCCAGCTTTGGTGCCCTCACCAGCGCCCTGCGCGACTATGCAACAGATCCGGTCGATCCGCCCAACCCCAACATCACCTCCGCCTTCCATATCCATCGCGGCATGCCTACGGAAAATGGCCCCTTTCAATATGCCCTGAATGTCACCCTTGACGAATCTGGGCTAGGGGGCAGCGCTGCGGGGGAATATACCCTCACCCCTGAGCAACTCACTGCCTTGGACAACATGATGCTGTACGTTGACCTGCACACCACTCGCAACCGGGGCGGCGAACTGCGGGCTGTGTTGATGCCCTATTAAGGTGCTTGGCTCCAAGAGAGGGTGAATTCCAAGACACGTGACCCCAACTGTCTGACCCAAGCAACAGGGCAGACAGAACACCCCTAGGCATGAATCCCGTCTCCCCAGTGTTTCCCCGGTTGGGAAAGTGCTGGGGAGATAGCGACTCTGCTGGGGACGTGCAATCCGGCCAGGCTCCCTGTAGGCTCAGACGCTTGAGCGGACGCAATGGAGCGAAATGAGGCGCAGGGCAACGGCACCCTGTGGCGAGTCAAGAACTGTGAAGAGTCAACTCAATCCGTGCCGCTCTATAACGCTTCATCGCAACGGCTGGGGTGGCGATTAAGTTGGCAGACAATGGAACGATCGTCGGCCAACATAGGATCGTGCGCATCCCTTCAGCACCATTTCAGCGCGGGTTGTGTTGTGGCTTTTTTGGGATGCAGGTATGGCGCGATAGATGTTTGTTGACTTGCCCTTCATCGTGACGAGGAGACTTCACCATGACCCACCTTTCCCCAGCCCAGGTCTATGAGGATCTGCAATTGCTTGAGCGGGTCGATGGGGTTCGCAGCGCGTCCTATCGTCAGGCGGCGCTGGAAATTTTGGCAGACTTGACGGTGAGCCTCGACTGGCGACAGGCGATCGCCGATCGCCTCAATCAGGCCAATCACCTCTTGTCGTGGCGCACGGTAGACACCGAAGATAGCTATTAAGTGATGAGGAGGCGATCGCGATCGCCCCGCCACTGACGGACGATATGACGGGAGCCAGGACAGAATGGAGATTCCTACCTTTCGCGATCGCGCCTTATTTGTTCAGGCCATGACCCATAAGTCCTACGGGCGCGAGTTTCCCCAAGCAGGAGGCGATAACGAGCGTCTGGAATTTTTGGGCGATGCCATTCTCACCTTTTTGTGCGGAGAGTTTCTCTATCAGCGGTTTCCCCAGGAAGCAGAGGGGCAACTGACGCCGATGCGTGCGTCCCTTGTGGATGCGACTCAGCTTTCGCGCTTTGCTTTGGCTCTGCGTCTCGATCAGCACCTGCGGTTGGGCAAGGGGGTCGAAGGCAGCGGCGGTCGCACCAACCCGCGCTTGCTGAGCAGTGCCTTTGAGGCGCTGGTGGGAGCCTACTTTTTGGATAACAATTCGCGAATTGAGCCCGTGCGAGATTTTGTGTTTCCGCTGTTTGAGTCGGAGATCGCGATCGTCGCCGACCCCAGTCAAACCCTCAACGCCAAAAGCGCCTTTCAAGAGTGGGCGCTAGCACAGGTGGGCCAAATCCCGACCTATGAGATCATCGCAGAGTCTGGCCCCGATCATGCCAAATCCTTCACGGCAGAAGTCCGCGTGAGAGGGCAAGCCTATGGACAGGGCAGCGGTCGCAGCAAGCAAGAGGCAGAAAAAGCCGCAGCCCTGGCGGCCCTGAAGCGGGTCAATGGGGGCGAGGCGTGACTGTACGCAACGGGAAACTGGGCGTGGTCGCCTTCGGTAGGCATCGCCACCGCATTGCCAAGCACACTCGTAAAGGGCAGAACGATGCGCTCGTAGCGCGATCTGCTGAGCCGTGCTGGGGCGTCGAGCCAAGGTCTCAAGGTCGGCCTGTTCTGACGCGGTTAAGATGATGGGGGCCGCCGCCCATCGTGGCGTGGGGGTGTCCTCTTCCGCTCTCCCCCTCCATGGTGGGCATGTCTCTGCCAGACGGTACTAGCGCCCGGTGTAGGCGGCCATCGGCTCTTTGATAAAGCGAATGTAGAAGTGTTTGAAGGTTGATCGCATCACTCGCGGGAGGCCAAAGTCAATCGGCATCAAATGGGCCGGAAACTGCCAGTCTGCGATCGCTAAATCCTCAGGCCGCTGGAGGGGAAACTCAATGGCTTCAAGGGCCGGGCAGACCCCAAGCCGCTGCGACTGTGCCACCGTGGGGATCTCTGCTGAATTTGCCCCCAAAATTTCAACCAACGCCCGGTCTAGCGCAAACACGTCGGTCGAGGCACCCAACACACCCAGGGCGCGAGGCTCACCACCACTGGGGCCATTGCCTTCGTGGCCAAGAATGCCGTCCACAATCGTGAGCTGGGGCGCGATCGCCCGCGCTGTCTCTACCAACATGGTGCCAAAGCGATCGCGATCCTTCCCAGCTTCCATATGCCACCACGCCTTCATCTTGCCGGGGACACAGCCAAACAGATTTTTCACCCCAAGGGTCAGCGTGAGCTGAACGTGGGACTTTACCTTGGGCAGATTGATCACCACATCGGCATTCATCGCCTCCTTCGACAACAGCAGGTGAGCCAGCTCGCCACTGGCCTCGGTGGCATATCGCTTGCCATGCAGTTCTCGAATCGGGATCCGGGCCTTTTCCATCCAAGGGAGATATCCATTGGCCTTGGCAGCGCCGTGGGCACTGCCAAAGGCGGGGCTGTCTCCCAAAAACGGCTCCCCACCCGCCGCTTTGACCAGTTGGGCCACGGCGTACACCAGCTCAGGCCGGGTGACGCATTCCTTAGTTGGGCGCGCCCCCGTCAGCAAATTGGGCTTGAGGAGGACGCGATCGCCGGGTTTGATGATCGCGGTCATTCCACCCAAGGGAGCAAGCACCGCCTCAAGCTTAGGGCGCAGATCATCCAGGGCATAGCTCTGGGCGCGGAGTAACGAAACGATAGGTGCCATCGCAGTGATTTCATGACCGATGTAGCTTCCCCTTGATTATGGAGGGTGTGCTGGAGGCTGGCTACTGGCGCAGCCGCACGCCACCCCGAAAACCCCTTAGCCTAGAGAGGCTAAGCATTTAGGCGAAAGGGCAACCAGTCTATGGAGTTAAGTTTTTGGGCGCGAACCAGCGGCACCTGGATCAACGTCGCCACAATTTTGGTCGGGGCCGGGGTGGGCGTGCTGTTGCGCCATCGGCTCCCAATTGCTATGCAGCAGGTCATTACCCAGGCAGTGGGGTTGCTGACCCTCGTGATTGGGTTTGACATGACCCGCAGTTTTGGCGCGGTCGAGGCTGGCCCCATTGATGGCGTGATCTTAGGGCTGTTGGCGATGGTGGCGGGGGGGCTGCTGGGAGAATGGGGGCAGGTGGAAAAGCGGCTGATGGCACTGGGTGATGTGCTCAAGGCGCAGGTGAAGGGGGGCGGCAAGTTTACCGAAGGATTTGTGGCGGCTAGCCTGTTGTTTTGCATCGGGCCGATGGCGATTTTAGGCAGCTTAAATAATGGATTGGCCGGGGATCATGCGTTGCTGGCCCTCAAGGCCGTGATGGATGGATGTGCCGCGATCGCGCTCACAGGCAGCTATGGCATTGGCGTTGCGTTTTCGGCTCTGACGGTGATGGTGATGCAGGGGGCGCTATCGCTACTGGCCAGCAGCCTCGCCACCGTTATCCCTGACCCGGTCAATGATCCCCACATTTTGCTGACAACAGGCATCGGCGGCATGATGATTTTGGGCCTCGGACTCAGCTTGCTGGAGGTTGCCAAGGTGCGCGTGGCGTCTTTTTTACCTGCCCTCGTCCTAGGGCCGATTGTGGTCGCGATCGCCCGTTATTTATAAAGCTTGAGCAAGGTCAAAAGGCTGTAACAAGTCCGCAAAAACCCGATGAGGTTGTGAAGATCTGGGCCATCATAGAAAAGCACAGAGCACGGCAGGGAAAAGCGCATGGGGTTGTTTGATAGCGTCTTTAATGCTGAAAAGGGGATGACCGAGGCACAACTCTCTCCCGCAGAGGCCTTTGCCGCCGTTGCGCTGGTCGCGATCGCCGCCGATGGCTACCTATCAGACCAAGAAGGCCGCGACATGACCATTCTGCTGTCCAGAATGCAGCTTTTCCGCAGCTTTTCCAACGATGTCATGCATCGCATGTTTGACAAGCTGCTGGCCCTGCTGAAGCGCCAGGGGCCTAGCGAGCTAGTCAACCTTGCCAAGTCCTGCCTTCCCCAAGATCTGCGCGAAACGGCCTTTGCAGTCGCGACCGACCTTGTCCTCTCCGATGGCACGGTCACGGCACAGGAACAAGCCTTTCTGGATGATCTGTATCGCATCCTTGAGATTCCCGGCGACACTGCCCTGCAAATTGTCCGAGTGATGACAATTAAAAACCGTGGCTAGGGCTGAAAGGCAGAGTCCCAGCCCGCTAGCCTATTTTGAGATGATGCCCCAAAGACGCCCGATTTTCTAAGAGACCACAGCCCCAAGGGGTTGTTTGGCTGGAACTCCCACCGCGCGGGGATACTTGTCTGGGGTGCGGCGCTGCTTTTTCAGCACAATGCAGTGGCGAGCCCCCTTCGTCAGCGGTGTTTTGAACGGCTGCACCGCCAGCAGCGATCCGCCAAGCTGGTGGGCGGCTTCAGTAATCTGCACTGTTTCGGCCTCTGACCATTGCCCGCGATACAGAATCGCCACACCGCCGATCGCAACCAGGGGCAGCGCATATTCTGCACAAGTTACCGCCGAACCAACGGCCCGCAACAGCGCCACGTCATACTGCTCCCGGTGGCTGGGCTGGTGGGCCAAAAATTCAGCGCGATCGCAGATCGCCCGTGCATTGGAGACCCCCAAGGTTTGGATCAGCTCAGACAAAAAGCGCACCTTCTTCTGGGTCGAGTCCAGGAGGGTAATGTGCCACTGGGGCAGCGCGATCGCAGCAGGCAACCCCGGAAACCCTGCCCCCGTACCAATATCAATGGCGCGCAGGTCGGGCTGTGTCGGCCAGCCCTCCGGCAGCGGAGCATCCGCCCGCAGCCATACACCCAGCCCACTGAGGGAATCCCAAAGGTGTTTTTCCCAAAAGTCGCGGGGCTCTGTGATGCGTGTCAGGTTCATCTGCGTGTTGCCCTGCAAAATGCCCTCGTACAAGCGCTGAAAGTGGTGCTGTTGTTCGTCGCTGGGCTGCCAGTGCAGGGTGTCTTGCCAGTGGGCGATCGCGTCAGGCAAAGTTGGCATTGGGGATAGAATCACAGGGTTTCAATCGGGATGGCGGTTTCGAGGGGGGTGAGTTCACCGTGGTGAATCTGCCACACGCGATCGGCCAAATCCATCAGCTCGCTCGCATCATGGGAAACCACCAACAAACTCCACTCCTGCTTGAGTGTCTTGAGGAGTTGAATCACCTGTCGCCGCACAGACCAGTCTAGACCAGCGGTGGGCTCATCCAATAGCAGCAGGTAGGGCTGGCGAATGAGTTGGACAGCTAGGGCCAAGCGCCGCTGTTGACCGCCACTGAGCGCGTAGGGCGCAGCTTTGAGCGACAGATGATCCAGCCCAACGGCAGCAAGAGCAGCTTCCATGCGATCGCGGGTCAACTCAGGATGACCAAGGCGCAACTCTTCCAAAATATTGTGGCCACAAAAATGGCGCTCAGGAAACTGAAACACCAACCCTGCCAACTGTTGCAGCGCCTCTGGCGTCAATACCTGATCGCGCCAGCACACCTTCCCACTGGTGGGATAAGCCAGCCCCGCTAAAATTTCCAACAGCGTTGTCTTCCCGGAACCACTCGGCCCAATTACTAGCCCCATTTCCTGCGGGGCTAGCTCAAGGTTGATCGCCTTGAGAATCGGTGTTGGCGTTGAAGCAGGATGGTAGACAAGATTTTTCAAATAGAGCATGGGGGCAAAATTGGCACATTTGCTGGCTTAAAGTACCCGGAATCCGGGGGCTGACCTTCTGTATTCTGAGATCAGGGCCCCGGCCTGCCGGGCATGGCGCGGCCCAAGCAAGGACGGAGGTTCCGAAAACCCATGGCGAGGCCATCAATTCTCCGACAAGGCGGCTCAGGTTCCGAGGCCCTGTCCAAGCCCTGCCCAAGCCTTGCCCAGATCACCCAGGCCGCTGTCCCCAGCGACGGGGAACACCATCCCCATCCTGGCGTCCGAGTAAGGTATCGTGCGATACGCAAAATTCGCATCTCTCACTGCGTTTAGTGTAGCCCTCTCGTAGGGATCGCTGCGCACCACTCAGACTCGCTTAACTGACCCCGTACCTCACACCGGCTATGACCTATTCCACTTCCCCCTCTCAGTTTTGGAATCGTTCCCTACGGCGCACCTGGCAGCGGCTTGGGCTGGTGCTCGCGGGTACGAGTACCGTCGTGTTGCAGTTTGGCATGATGCCGGGCTTTGCTGCTGATCCCTTTCGACCAAGCAACCCCCACTCCATTAGCGCAACGGCGGAATCTGCGTTTTACGCGATGTTTCGCGATGGCAATTATGTCGCGGCAAAGAATTATCTTGCAAACGCCAGCGGCAGCGATGTGAATGAGCCGATGATCCATGCTCTGAGCGCGGCGCTGGCTTACCTGGATGGTGATCTCGATACGCTGCTGAGCAGTGCCCAGCAAACTCAGCAGGCGGCGGCAGCGATGCAAAGTCGTGATCCCTTACGGGGTAACCTCTACGCCGCAGTTGGCATTTTCCTGGAAGGGGCCCACGTGCTGCAAACCCAAGGCGTGGCTCGGGGCACCCCGCGTGCGTTGGCGATGCTGCAACGGGTGTTTGATCACATGTCTGAGGCCGAGCGGATTAACCCTGAGGATCCAGAACTCAGTCTTCTGAAAGGATTTATGGATTTGCTGTTGGCGGTCAATTTGCCCTTTGCAAATCCAGAACGGGCGATCGAGCGGCTGGCAACCTATGGTTATCCGACCTATGTGTCTCAGCGGGGGATCGCGATTGGTTATCGCGACCTCGGTGAAAACGAGAAGGCGCTGACCGCTGTGGAACAGGCGCTGGCGGCGGCTCCGGATAACCCTGATTTGATGTACCTCAAGGCGCAAATCCTGCGGCGGTTGGGGCGCAATCGCGAAAGCGTGACGCTGTTTGCCCAAGCCTTAGAGTATGACCAGCAGTTACCCCTGGGAACTGTGCGTCAGATTGTACTGGAGCAGTGCTTTGCGGAGCGTCGCGCGGCGGATGTTTGTAGATCGCGAGCAGACAGCTATACCCCGTAGATCGGCTGGCTACAAGCCCCATAATTTCCCGACGCATTTGATTTCCTTGCCCCGTGGCTGATCATCGCGCTTGGTCACGGGGTGTCTGTTCTGACCTTGGGGAGTGCGTCAACAGCACATCAGCGTTGCTCAAAACGGTGGGTGTAGGAACCTGGTAAACCTTGGGTCGATGCGGCGCAGCGCGATCGCACCCGGCAAGGCGTTGCTGCATCTGGGGATGAACGCTCCCGAGCCCCTCACCCGAGCCCTCTCCCCTCTGGAGAGGGAAGTTGCTTTGTAAACCCTGTTTCTCTCTGGGGAGAAGGGTTTGGGATGTAGACGCTTTGCGGCTTCCCGCAGGGTGGGTAATTCATCCTGGGAATTAGCAACGCACCCGATAAGATACGATCGTGGTGGCCTTGTTCACTGAATCGTGGGGGGTATCTGTCTTTTTCATTCCCCCAGTAAAAATACTGAGGTGAGCGCCAGGCGCGATCGCTACCGTTCTTCCATAGACCCATAGACCTGGGGCTGCATTGCAGCGTCAGAACTGCGTCAATCCGTTTCACTGTTCAAATTGCTGTTCAAAATCCAAGTCTGCTGGGCGCGATCGCGATCTAACCCGTGCTGCTCAGGCGCGTCATCAATTTGCGTCATCAATTGATGTTGAAACGCTTGCCCAGACGGAATTACCGTCCCCGTCCTCACACCAGTGCTAGGGGCTGTAAATCAGCAGTAATCGGGACTTTGAATTGGCTTGATGACAGCCCCTAGTAACCCCGTGAATGCATCGAAGATTGATGCCTGTTCGTTTGTGTGTGTTTGTGGGTATAGGTGCAGAATGCCAACCCTGTTAGTTAAAAATATCCATACGCTGGTTACCCAAGATGACCAGCACCGCGAGATTCGCCGCGGGGCGTTGTTTGTGCGCGATCGCATCATCGAGCAGGTGGGAATGACGGAATCCTTACCCCCAACCGCCGATGAGGTGCTGGATTTGGGCGATCGCCACATCGTTTTCCCTGGTTGGTCAACACCCACCATCACTTTTTTCAGACCCTTACGCGCGTTTATCCCCAAGCCCAAAATTGAGAGCTGTTTGGCTGGTTGCAAACGCTATATCCGGTGTGGAGCATCCTCAATGCGGAGATGCTTTACACCAGTGCTAAACTTGCCGCCGCAGAACGCATGCTCTCGGGCTGTACAACCGCTAGCGATCATCACTGTCTTTTTCCGAACGACTGCACCCTGGATGATGAAATTCGGGCGGTGCAAGCGATGGGGCTTCGGTTCCATGCCTGTCGAGGCAGTGTCAGTCTGGGGGAAAGCCAGGGCGGGCTGGCCCCCGACTCGGTGATTGAGTCAGAAGATTTTGTGCTGAAGGACTCGCAGCGGCTGATTGAGCAATATCACGATCCCGATCGCCACAGTATGTTGCACATTGTCCTCGCGCCGTGTTCACCCTTTACCGTCACCCCGGATTTGATGCGCGAATCGGCAGCCTTGGCGCGATCGTATCCCGGTGTGCGGCTCCACACCCACTTGGCCGAAAATGCCAACGACGTGCAGTACAGCCTGGATCGGTATGGCCTGATTCCTGGGGACTATGCCGAGTCGGTGGGCTGGCTAGGGCTAGATGTCTGGCACGCCCATTGTGTGAAGCTGTCCGACGAGTCAATCCTCAAATTTAGCCGCACCGGGACGGGGGTTGCCCATTGCCCCTGTAGCAATATGCGCCTCGCGAGCGGCATTGCCCCGATTCGCAAGCTGTTGCAGCACCATGTCCCCGTCGGGTTGGGGGTAGATGGCTCATCCTCAAATGATGCGGGGCACTTGCTCAACGAGGCCCGCATGGCGATGTTGTTGGCCCGCGTGGGGGCCGAGGATGCGGAGGCGATGACCGCTCGCGAAGCCCTGATGCTGGCGACCCGGGGTGGGGCTCGCGTGCTGGGTCGCGATGACATTGGTGTGCTTGCACCGGGCATGTCGGCAGATTTTGTGGCGGTGAACCTCGATCGCCCAGCTCTATCGGGCGCAATGCACGATCCCGTCGCAGCGCTACTGTTCTGCCAAATCGACCGGGTGGACTATAGCTTCATTAATGGCCGCAAGGTGATCGATCAGGGACAGCTCCTGACGGTGGATTTACCGAAACTTGTGCAGGCCCATCACCGTCTATCGCTTCAGTTTTTCTCTGGCCCTCGGTAATTTTTGCGATCGTCCGCCGTTTCTTGTCATCCTTGAGATGGCGGTTTCCGAATGAGTCCGGAAAACTTCCTTGAAGAATCCATAAAAGGCCACGGATACTCCGCGAGATCTCGGTAAAGATTCTGTAAAAGGCCCCTTTCTTGCTTTTGATTCTGCTTCCGGGTTCATTAAATTTGCGGATATCACAGGGATCTGTGATCTACATCACGACCTTCGCGCCTTCTCTGGGAAGCATCTTGCTTCTTCGTTTAATGAGGGTGAATAGGCTGCAAGTTCCTGGGGATCAAAGCGAGCGATCGCGGTCTTGGTTTGGGTTCCGTTGGTGCGCGGGTTTGGGGTAAGTCCGCCAATGCGCGAGTCACAGGGCACTGCTTATCGGAGTAATGCAACAGTCATGCACTGGAAGGCCCTTTTAAATCAGGCGGTTGATCATGCTCGGCGGGGAGACTTGCAGGCCGCACTGACGTTGCTCAATCAGGTCGTAAGGCTACAGCCTGAAGATGGCAAGGTGTACTACAACCGGGGGTGTGTTCATCGCGATTTGGGTCAGCTTGAGGCGGCGATCGCGGATTTTTCTACGGCGATTTATCTGATCCCCAACTACGGCAATGCTTACTTGAATCGCGGCAACGTCCACCGCCAGCAGGGCGATCTAGGGGCCGCGATCGCAGATTTTGACTGCGCGCTCCAGCATCAGCCCACCTCAGCCCGCACCTACGGCAGTCGCGGCTTGGTGTATTTAGAACAGCAGCAGTACAAACGGGCGATCGCGGACTTTACGCGGGCGCTTCAGCATCAGCCCAAGTTTGCCAAGCTCTATCTGTGGCGGGGCTGTAGTTATTTGCAGCAGCGCCAGTTTGCCGCCGCAATTGCCGATTTCAATGCAGCCCTTGCGCAAGACGAAGCACTGGCTGAGGCGTATCACAATCGCGGCTTGGCTTACGCCTACCTCAACAACTATTACCAGGCCATCGCCGATATGGACAAGGCTCTCCAGCACGATGCCTATTTGCTGGAAGGGTATGCCAATCGAGGGATGTTGCGCTATTGCCTAGGGGATACAGAGGGCGCGATCGCAGACTATCAGCACGCGATCGCCCTCAGCCAAGATCCAGAATTTTGCAAGCGACCCTGTGTGGCTCCATCCCTGGGGCTTTATCGCAGCGACGAACAGAGCGAAGGCCCCACCATTCGCATGGCGGAGCTGTACAACAATCGCGGTACTCTGCGGGCAGAGCTGGGGGATACCCAGGGCGCTATCGCGGACTACACCGCCTCCCTGCGCCTCGTCCCCAACAAGGCCAAAACCTACAACAATCGCGGGCTCGTCTATTGCCAACAAGAGGACTATCACCCCGCCATTCGCGACTTTAACCAAGCCCTCTCGCTCCAGCCCGACTATGCCGCCGCCTACAGCAACCGGGGCAGCGCCCGCAGCCGCATTGGCGACACGGTAGGGGCTTTGCAGGATTTTACCCGCGCCCTCGACCTCGACCCCAACCTAACCGAGGCGTACCTCAGCCGCGCCCAAACCTTGGCCCAGCTCCACGACACTGCCGCTGCTCTGCAAGACTATCAGCGCGCCCTGAACCTCCGCGAAAAGCACTGCTCTCGGGTGCTCGTCACCCCTTAGCGGGCAAGTTTCATTTCACAAGTCAGTTCACCCGGCTAGGAGATCGCGCAAACTACCCTGATGGTTTGGTGCGATCGCGAACCGAAACTTCATCAACGATGTCAGTGATGTTGCACTACTACCTGCCAGCTTTCAAAACTTGTTCAACCGTTAATTTCAATGCGAAAAAGGTGAGAGAAATGACGCAATCATCGCCTCTAAGCTGCTAAATTTGGCACTCGCCATCCACCAGCATACAAATAGAAAGAGTAGGCTGTTTAAGCTTTCCAACGTGTCAAGTTCTGCCCAGTCCTGCGTAGTCTACAACCCAATATTTAGGAATGCTTAGGACTGCATAGTCTTCGACCTTGCGGGCATCATCATTTTGCCAGTTGTTACTCACCACCTCCGCAAACCGTTTAATCGAACGGCCTCGGGTGAGATTGATTGGTCAGCTCAAAGCAGATCTTGAGTTAGTCAGGGCATCGCCATCAATCAAGGCAACATCCGGGCGAAATACTGTTATGCCCGTGTTATGCCCGCATTTTCAGGACGCAATACCCATCGCTGAGCGACTTTTGTGGTGTGAATGGAGCGATCGCAAGCGCCATCGGTCAACCTAGCCGAATCAATGCCTTCAGCCTGTCAAATCGTCTCTGAGAGATTTACCGAAAATAAAGAGATACAGGCTCTCCCATATCAGTTTCAGAGGCGTTTCAAGCAAGGACTCAACAAAAATCAGGTTCTAAACACTAGCCAACATTGCTGCTCGCTATTAATTAGTTGAAGCTACTTAGTAAATCTTGCCTCCGTGAAATGCAGCTTAAGCTCTGAGATCTCTTTTAGCAATATGCCCCTCTATAACGTTTCCAGAATGAGACTCCGCATCTATTCATCCGCATCTACTCAATCATCCGACAAATCTGCGGGGTGATGATTAGTTTTTAGGGGATTGAGCAGAATACTTGATGATGGGGCGGGGCACTGTGAGGTGCATGGGTCAGGGGGTGCGGGGT
>JACYME010000065.1 GCA_015272155.1 Leptolyngbyaceae cyanobacterium T60_A2020_046 | reverse complement strand
GAGGCGCGCCAAACTTTTTCTCCAGCACGACGTTGCGGCCTTTGGGGCCAAGGGTCACGCCCACGGCCTCTGCCAGCATGTCCATGCCGCGCTCTAGGGCACGACGAGCATCTTCGTTATAGATAATGCGTTTAGCCATTGTGTCGAATCCTTTCCGTCAAGGGAATGTGGAGGTGTGAATGGAACAATCTTTAGAACGACTCAGTGCCCACTGTCGGCGCGATCGCGGCGGATTGCCACGGGCCAACTGGGCATGAGTCCAGGATCTTAGACTAGGGTTGCCAGGATGTCTTTTTCGGAGAGCAGCACAAACTCTTCGGAGCCGAGCTTGAGATCAGTCCCCGCGTACTTGGAATACAGCACCTTGTCGCCCACTTTGACCTCGGGGGCTTGACGAGAGCCGTCATCATTGCGCTTGCCAGGGCCAACGGCGGTGATTTCGCCGACTTGGGGCTTTTCCTTTGCGGTGTCGGGCAGCAGAATGCCACCGGCGGTGGTTTCTTCAGAAGCGCTCACTTTCACAAGCACGCGATCGCCTAGGGGAGTTACGCTTGATGCGTTTAGGGTTACAGCAGCCATACAAACCTCGTAGAATTGCGTTACTAGTGCTGTCGGGTGCTCTTCACCGTTCTCAGTCAGGACTTGCAGTTTTTCACAGCCCATCTCTGCACGGATTAGCACTCTCCGTTACCGAGTGCTAATTTAGGCGGTTGCGCGGACGAACTCAACAGCCGCAAGTGTACGGGTTCCCGAACTGGCCTGAGATTTGGTGTATTCAAAGACAGACGCGCCATTTTCTCCCCACGACGGCGGCGCGATCGCAGTTCTCCTTAAACGCTTTTCCCCCCAAAGCAATGAACCCTTTTAAATTTTTCTCGGTTCTGTGGTTGTCCGGTAGCGTCCTCGGCCTTGCCCTACCCGCCTTGGCGCAGTCTATCGTGCCCGAGGCCAACAACCCCACCCAAGTCACCACCACTGGCAATCAAGTCACCATTTCTGGCGGGGTACGCTCCGCGAATGGACGCAACCTGTTCCACGGCTTTGAGCAGTTTGGCCTGTCGGCGTCTGAGGTGGCGACGTTTTTGGCCCAGCCGCGCGTTCAGGCGATTTTTGGGCGAGTCAGCGGTGGCGATGTGTCTCGGATTGACGGTCTGCTGCGCGTCTCTGGTAGCAATGCTGATCTGTATCTGATCAACCCGGCGGGCATTTTGATCGGCCCCAACGCCCAACTGGATCTGACAGGTTCCTTCACCGCCACAACGGCCAGCGGCGTCCAGTTTCGCGGTGGGGTGCTGAATGCGGTGGGCAGGAGCGACTACGCTGCCTTGGGGGGTGCGCCCCGAGGGCTGATTTTTGCGACGAATGCGACGGGGGCGATCGTCAATGAGGCGAATCTGGTGGTGGCCCCCGGTGAAGCGATCGCGCTGATTGGCGGACAGGTGATTACCCTCGGCACGCTGGACGCGCCTGGGGGCGAGGTGACGATCGCGGCGGTTTCTGGCGGTCAGCTCGTCCGCATCAGCCATGCCGACCTGTTGCTGAACCTGGAACTGGCCGCCCTGCCGGGGGGCACTGCGGCGCAGCCCCTCTCCTTCGACCCGGTGAGCCTGCCTGCCCTGCTGACTGGGGGCGAGGCGGGGGGCGCAACTGGGGTGGCGGTGAACCCAGACGGAACGATTTCACTGGTCAATGTTGCCACGCCCATCGCCGATGTGGCGGGCAGCGCGATCGCCAGCGGCACGATTAATGTTTCAGGGCCGCAGGGCGGCAGCGTGACCGTGGTGGGCGATCGCGTCGGCGTGCTGAACGCAACCCTCCAAGCCGATGGCAACTCTGGCGGCGGCACCGTGCGCATTGGGGGCGATTACCTCGGGCAAGATACTTTGCCCGGTTCTCAGATCACCGTGGTCGATGGCGACACTCGCATCACCGCCAATGGCGGCACCACGGGCACCGGGGGACGGATCATCCTCTGGTCAGATGGGCTTACCGCATTCTCGGGCGACATTGAGGCTCAGGGCGGCGCGATCGCGGGGGATGGCGGCTTTGTCGAAGTTTCGGGAGCCCAAACCCTGGTGTTTCGCGGCACGGTAGACACCACCGCCGTTGCCGGGCAGACGGGTCAGCTTTTGCTCGACCCCGCCAACATCACCATTCGCGATGGCGTCAACGACGGTAATGACACCGACGGCAACGCCTTTGACCTCAGCGAAACCAACATCGCCGTGGGGGATCCGATTCCCACCGTGATTTATGAATCGGAGCTGGAGAATACCGCTGGCAACACCAACCTCACCCTGCGAGCCAGTAACACCATCACCGTGGAAGACCTGACGGATAACGAGCTGACCTTCCAATCGGGCACGGGCAGCATTACCTTCATTGCGGGCAATGCCTTTGTGATGACAGATCGCAATGACGCGATTGTGGCTCCGGGGCGATCGCTCACCATTCGCGCCGATCGCATCACCGCTGGCACCCTCAACACCTCCACCCCCGACTCGAATGCGCAGGGCGGCGATGTGCGGCTGATTGCCAGCGGAGCCGTCGTGGTGGATGACATTCTCACCACGGGCGACCCCATCGGCGACCCCGGCGCGAGCGGCAGCGGAGATGTGGTGGTGCGGGGCAGTCGCGTGCGCACGGGCAGCATTACGGCGGGCGAGGGATTCGGCGATCGCGGCAGCGTCACTCTCACCTCGACCTCCGGCAATGTCATTGTGGACACTATCGTGGCGGGCGGCGGCGGCATCACCCTCAAGGCCGCCCGCCGCTTCCAAGCCCGCGAAAGCTTTGTGAATAACCTGCGGATTTCCCTCAACTCCGCCACCGATGGCGAACTCATCGACTTCCTCATGCGGGGTGATCCGCAGCCCCTCTACGATGCCGGATTAGTCGATACCGCCGATCAGGTGTTCATTCGCATTCCCACCAGCGTCTTTGCCTTGCCGGGCGGCGGTCAACCCGCGAATATCACCATTCGCCACGGGGGCGTCGGCTCCTACTCCGACGGCAACATCACTATCCAGGGTTCAGGAGCCTACCCCAACATCGGCTTTGCCGCCGGGCCACAGCCAGATCACACGATTTTCATCGACGACGGCGTTCCTGTGGCGGAGTTTGAGAATTTCTCGACGCTGTACCCGGCGGGGACTTTCCCCAATGACTTGAGCGGGGCGACGGGGGCAATTTTGCGCGGCCAGGGCGACGCCACCCTAGTGACCTCGTTCCAAAATCAGGTGTTTTTACCGGAAGATCCGACGGGTGGCCTCGCCATTAACACCGCTTCCCTAGAACGGTTGGACACGGCAGCGAACGACGTGGAAACGCCAACGGACACCGATGCCGCGATCGCGGATCAGGACGACGACGCGGTGTGTGCCACCACGGCGACCCAGCCCGACGCCGAAACCGTGGAAATTGTGACGGAATGCGAGACCCATGAAGCACCTCCGGCAGAATAGGGCATCCATGAGGCGATCGCCTCACGGATGCCCCAATCTCGCCTTGCCCATCATGCCCCGACGATTCAAGCCATTGATTTGGATAGTGTTGTTTCTCTGGGGGCTGCTGCTGCCCGTGGGGGCGCTGTCGGCTGCGGGAACGGGGCCGCGATCGCAGCCCACCGATTCAACAACGATCGCATCCCCCGCCCCATCCTTGGCCCAAGCCACCGCGATCGCTGAATCTGATGCTGCTTTTAATGCTGGGCTCGCAGCATTTAACGCCAACGACTTTGAGGCGGCCCTGGGCCACTGGCAGCGGGCGGTGGCGCTGTATCAGGCAGCGGGGCGCGATCGCGATGTCGCCAATACCCAAACGGCGATTATGGCCGCCGCCCTGCGCCTGGGCCGCTATGGCGACGCCATTCGCCACGGGCAGGCGGCGCTGGAACTCGCTACCACCCTGGCCGATGCGGGATTGCAGGTGCGGATCTTGGGCAATCTAGGCATTGCGTATCAGGAGTCGGGGCGCTACGCCGACGCGATCGCCACCTATGAGCAAGCCCTGACAGTGGTCAGCACCACGGGCAACGCCGCCAGCAAAGCCCAATTGTTGAGCCTCTTGGGCAATGCCTACGAAGCCCTGGGGGACTATGCCTCCGCGATCGCCGCCCAGCAGGCCAGCCTCGTCCAGGCAGAACAGGCGGGGGCCGAACCCATGACCGCGACAGCGTTGATGAACCTAGGCGGACTGTACGCGCTCCAGGGCGATTATTCCCAAGCGATCGCCCAATTTGAAGCCGGACTCGCGATCGCCCGACGCCTGGATGATGCCGCTATACTGGCCTACGGACTGAGCAACCTGGGCGCGGCCTATCAGCAAATTGGCTCACCGGAGACGGTGATTCCCTACTACCTAGAGAGCCTGTCTCTGGCGGAAGCCACAGGCAATCGCACCCTCCAAGCTGAGGTGTTGACCAACTTGGGCATCGCCTACGAAAGCCTGGGCGAACTGGAACGGGCGATCGCCACCCATGCGGACAGCGTCGCGATCGCCCGCCGCCTCGAAAATCCCCGCCTCCTCGCCAAAGCCCTCAATAACCAAGCCTACACCTGGCTCAAGGCCGACCAACCCGACCCCGCCGAAGCCGCACTGATCGAGTCTGTCAATCTCCTGGGTCGCCTGCGGCAGGGGCTCAGCGATAGCGACAAGGTGGCCGTCTTTGACACCCAAATCTATACCTACAACCTGCTGATGCAGGCGCGGGTTGCCCAGGGGAACGTGGCCGCAGCCCTCGAAGCCTCGGAGCAGGGCCGCGCCCGCGCCTTTGCGGAGCTGGTGGCTGGCCCAGAGGTCACGCTACCGCCGCCGACCTTGGCCCACATGCAGGCCGTTGCCCAGCAGCTGAACGCCACCCTGGTGGAATACGCGATCGTCCCCGATGACGATTTCACCGTCCAGGGCCGACAGCGCGGCCTCGCGGGTGAACTCTACACCTGGGTCATCAGCCCCAGCGGCAAACTCGCCTTTGACCACCGCGACCTCAGTCCGGTCGAGCTTTCCCTAGAGGGGCTAATCCAGAACAGCCGTACGGAAATTGGTGCCCTGGGCCGCACCCGAGGCATTGGCGTCTACCCAGTAGAAGGAGCCGTTCTGCCCAAGGCCAGCCTCCAGATGCTCCATGAGGTGCTGATTGCCCCAATCGCGGCCCGGTTGCCCACGGACCCCACCGTCCGCATCGTCTTTATTCCCCAAGAGTCGCTGTTTTATGTGCCCTTCGCCGCCCTGCAAGATGCGGCGGGCCACTACCTCATCGAGCAGCACACCCTCCTCACCGCGCCGTCGATCCAGCTTTTGGAACTGACCCTTGCGCCCCGCGATCGCCCCGCGACGGACGCCCCAACCGCGCTGGTGGCCGGAAACCCCGTCATGCCCGAGGTGACGCTGCCGCCACACCCAACGCCGATAACCCTGGCCCCCCTCCCCGGTGCGGAGGAAGAAGCCGCCGTGATCGCCGCCATCTTTCACACCGAGCCCATTTTGGGAGCCGCCGCCACCGAGTCGGCCCTGGTGCCGCAGATGACATCGGCCCAAATTATTCACCTCGCCACCCACGGCCTGCCGGACTATGTAGACAGCCGCGATCGCCTGCCCACGCCGGGCGCGATCGCCCTCGCCCCCGACGACCACGCCGACGGCCTCCTCACCGCCCGCGAAATCGCCCAGCTCAACCTGCGGGCTGCGCTGGTAGTGCTCAGCGCCTGTGATACCGGGTTGGGAGAAGTGACAGGCGACGGCGTGGTGGGATTGTCGCGATCGCTGATTGCCGCCGGAGCCCAGAGCACCGTCGTTTCCCTCTGGGCCGTGCCCGATGCGCCCACCGCCGAGCTGATGGTGGCCTTCTACGAAAACCTGGTGCAGGGCCAAGACAAGGCCCAAGCCCTGCGTCAGGCCATGCTCGCCACGATGGCAACCTATCCCAGCCCCCTCGCCTGGGCAGCCTTTGTGTTGGTGGGCGATCCGTCGCCGCTCTAGCCGTGTCGCCTCAGGGGAAATCCGCCTGGACTCTGGGTACCCTAGAGCCGGATGCGTCAGCAGGGTGCGATGTTAGCAAGAATTTGGAGTGCCGCGATCGTCGGCATCGACGCCGTGAAGGTCGGGGTGGAGGTGGATATCTCTGGCGGGCTGCCGGGGATGGTCGTGGTGGGGCTGCCGGATACGGCGGTGCAGGAATCCCGCGAGCGCACGAAGGCTGCCCTCAAAAACGCTGGGTTTCCCTTCCCCATGCGCAAAATTGTGGTGAACTTGACCCCGGCGGATCTGCGCAAGGAAGGGCCGAGTTTTGACCTGCCCATCAGCATGGGGGTGCTGGCGGCGGCAGAGCAGGTCAAAACAGACAGCTTGGAGGATCTGCTGTTTTTGGGTGAGGTGTCCTTGGACGGATCGCTGCGGCCTGTGGCCGGGGTGTTGGCGATCGCGGCAGCGGCCAAGCGACTGGGGATGCGCGGCATCGTCGTCCCCGCCAACAACGCCCGCGAAGCAGCGGTGGTGCCTGGTTTAGCGGTCTACGGATTTGCCCACCTGTCAGAAGTGGCCGACTTTTTGAACAATCCGACTGGATACGCTCCCATCCACCTCGACGGCCTGGCCGAACTCGCCAAAGCCCAACCCAATACCCTCGACCTGCGGGATGTCAAAGGCCAAGCCCAGGCCCGTCGCGCCTTAGAAATTGCCGCAGCGGGCGGACACAACTTGGTGTTCGTGGGGCCACCGGGCAGCGGCAAAACCATGCTGGCACGGCGATTGCCTTCGATTTTGCCGGCCCTCTCCTTTGACGAAGCCCTCGAAGTGACCCAAATTCACTCCGTCGCGGGCCTCCTGAAAGATAAGGGATCGCTGATTACCCATCGGCCCTTTCGCAGCCCCCACCATTCAGCATCCGGGCCATCCCTGGTAGGCGGCGGCAGCATTCCGCGGCCGGGGGAAATTTCCCTGGCCCATCGCGGCATCTTGTTTTTGGATGAGCTGACGGAATTCAAGCGCGATGTGCTGGAGTTTCTGCGCCAGCCCCTAGAGGACGGCTACGTGACCATCACGCGCACGCGGCAGTCCGTGGAGTTTCCGGCCCAGTTCACCCTGGTGGCTAGCACCAATCCCTGCCCCTGTGGCTATTACGGGGATCCGGTGCAGCCCTGTACCTGTAGCCCGCGCGGACGGGAACAGTATTGGGCGCGGCTCTCTGGGCCGCTGATGGATCGCATTGACTTGCAGGTGGTGGTGGGTCGCCTCAAGCCCGAGGAAATGACCCGCGTGGCGGAGGGCGAACCGTCGGAAACGGTGCGTCAACGGGTGGAAATGGCCCGCGATCGCGCCCATCATCGCTTTGCCGCCGACCCCACCCTCCAGTGCAACGCCGACATGCAGAGCCGTCACCTGCGCGCCTGGTGCCCCCTCGATAGCACCACCCAAACCCTGATGGAAACCGCCGTGCGCAAGCTGGGACTTTCGGCCCGCGCCACCGATCGCATCCTCAAGGTAGCCCGCACCATTGCCGATCTCGAAGGGGCAGATCACCTCCAGGCCCAGCACGTTGCCGAGGCCATTCAATACCGCACCATCGATCGCATGCAGTAGGCCAGCCCCGCCACCGGGCGGGCAATCCGCAATTGACGCCCGAGGAGCCGTCTTTCACACTAAGATTACAGATGTTTAAGTAACGTGTAGGCAAGCATCAATGGCCGAAACCACCCCCACAACGGTTCCCCACATTCAACGCCCCAAGGCCGGTTTTACGGAATATGCCGAGCGCCTCAACGGTCGAGCTGCGATGATCGGCTTTGTCGCGCTCGTGGTGATTGAGTATGTCACCGGAAAAGGCATTTTGACTTGGCTGGGTCTGGCTTAGTGGGCAAATTGCAGGGTTTGAGGAAGGGCGGGCGATCGCGCTTCCCCTGTGCCAGATGACGCCCATGCCCATTTCCCAGGCTCAAGAATCCTCGCTTTCGCTAAGGTGAGTCAGGGGTTTGCCCAGCGAAGATCAAGTCTCTGCCCATTGGTTAAATCTGCCCGCCCCATCCCAAGCCCGGTTCGCGCGGCCTCGGGGGAAGCCTAACTTATCAGCCATTGGCCTGCCGTTCCCCGTCGGCAGAGGCCTGCCGACCCGAGTTGTTGTTCATCCGCCCGTCTGAACCTGTGTATTCCATCAAGCGCCTTTTTCGAAGAGAGCCCGTCGTCAGCACGGTTGTCACCGCAGGCGGCGTCAACGTTATTCTTGGCACCCTAGAAGGGCAAGCCCTGCTCGCGTTTTTGGGCGTCCTCGCCGTGAGTGGCACGATCGCCCTGCGCAGTTGGCAACAGGCTCACCATCGCCCCATCGAGTTGCCTGAGCCCCCGCCGCTGCGCTATTTGCCCGAGCAGTCCGCCCGGCCTGCGATGCCGATGATGGGCCATGAACCGCGTCGCCCCAGTCCCGATCGCGAGTAGGTGTCCCGTCCAATTCTTTCCGTTCCGTCAGTTTGGGCAATATTGGTAATTGTCGCGCGAGGTCGCGACGGGCGATCGCCCACTTCCTAGAATGGGGGAGTTCCTCACTGCATCGGTACAATGCCCACCCCCCGACTCCTGATTATTGGCCTCGACTGCATGGAGCCCTCCCTTGTGTTTGAGCGGTGGCGTGGCGACCTGCCCAACCTTAGTCGGCTGATGGCCCAGGGCAGCTATGGACGACTCGAAAGCAGCATTCCCGCAATCACCGTCCCAGCCTGGAGCTGCATGATGACCGGGCGGGATCCGGGAGAGCTGGGCATTTACGGCTTTCGCAACCGCCGCGATCGCACCTACCACAGCATGGGCATTTCCGACGGGCGCGCGGTCAAGTTTCCGCGCCTGTGGGACATCCTGGGCGAAGCGGGCTGGCGGGTTGCGGCCCTCAGCGTCCCCGGTACTTCCCCGCCCTATCCAGTTCAGGGCTCCTTGGTATCGTGCTTTCTGACGCCAGACACCACCGTTCCCTTCACCCATCCCCCCGAACTGGGCGCGCAAATTCTGGACTGGCTGCCCGACTTCATGATGGATGTGCCCAATTTTCGCTCTGACGACAAGGCGCGCATCCTCGAAAATCTCTACACACTCTGTGATCAGCGCTTTACCCTCGCTGAAAAGCTGATTGCCCAGCAAGAGCCTGACTTTCTGATGCTGGTGGATATGGGCGTTGATCGCATCCACCATGCGTTCTGGAAACTGATGGATCCGCGCCATCCCCAATACAAACCCGCCTCGCCCTACGCCAACGCTATCCATGACTATTACGTCCATGTGGATCAGCGCATTGGGGAACTGCTCAACCGCTGTGACGAGGAAACGGCGGTGTTAGTGGTGTCTGACCACGGGGCACAACCGCTGATGGGCGGGGTGTGCATCAACGAATGGCTGATCGCCAATGGCTACCTTACGCTTCAGGAAACGCCGACGGAGCCCAAGCCGCTGGATCAGGTGGCGGTGAACTGGAGCAAAACCCAGGTGTGGGGCGCAGGCGGCTACTACGCGCGAATTTTTCTGAATATGCAGGGGCGCGAACCAGAGGGCACCATTCCTCTCCAGGACTACGAAGCGGTGCGGGCCGAGCTGAGCGATCGCCTGTCGCAACTCACCACGCCAGATGGTCGCCCCATGCCCGTCAAGGTTTACAAGCCCCAAGAGGTTTACCAAAAGGTGCGGGGGCGAGCCCCAGACTTGATCGTCTATTTCGACGATTTGGCGTGGCGATCGGTGGGCAGTGTGGGCCTCAATAGCCTCTACACCGTGGACAATGACACCGGCCCCGACGATGCCAACCACGCCCCCTTTGGTCTGATGATTTTCCATGACCCCAGCGCGCCCCAGGGCGGGCAAGTGCTGACGGGGGCGCAACTCTATGACATAGTGCCGACGCTGCTGGCTCGCTATGGTCTGGATGCGCCCAAGGGGTTGCGCGGTAAGGTGCTGCCAATTTAGGCACAGGTCGAGAGGGGAGGGCGCAACCTATCGTATCCCCCCCCCGGCTCTCAACGTTACTGAAATCAGCGTCACAGCAACCCACCCCATCACAGGAAACAGAAAGTCTAATTTTGTATCATCCCACTCAGAAACAAAGAGTTAAAGTCTTATCAAAAAACTAACGACCTAAGCCTTTTAATGACCTCCACACCCCATCCATATCCACAAACACCACCCCTCTAATCGCTCATGTAGATGTCAGACGAGGCGGATAATCCCCCTATACCGAGAACCAGATGTCAAACTGATGATTAACATATAATTTTACTGCTATTTCATTCAGTCTTCGGTGCACATTAAAACTATTCCCGACAGACATGAAAAATGGCTGATCAAGATATAGAAAAGTTTATTTCAATTGAGACCACTAGTTCAGAAACTGTAGCGATTAACAAAGAAACATCAGCCCTTGAAAAAAGCTACTTTAAATCCATTTAACCCTGGCTAATATCGGGCAGAACTATTACTAAGGTTCTTCGCTATTCTCCAGGATGTTGAATGTGGTGATGTTGAGTTGCTTAGACGGATAGAAGGTACATCAGCTACTGTCGCACTTAAATCCCTTGGCAATAATGGTAATTTACTCGCCGATCATCATCTTGAAGTGCTCAACAAATTAGGTCTTGTTTTGGGTCTGTAACCAGAACTCAAACGTGCCACTTGGAATGAACACTAAAGAAGCACACACTAAAATATCTGAACTCGGCAGAAAATTCTTTGAATTTGTGGCAAAAACTGACAAAATTGGAGTGGACAAACGGGCCAATGATTGAGATATGGAGTTGTTTGAGATGGCTGATGATCTGTACAATAATTCTGATTGAAGTGGCTGTTCATCTGAGAACCATTAGCTGGCTTAGTTAGCTGGCTTAGTCTACTAGTTGAGGCAGAGCAGTTAACCTCATCAGTATTTCCAAGTAGAGTAGAAATTCGTTTCTGATCTGGTTGATGGGGGTAAACTCAAATGGTACAGACATCATCTAGAACAGTGACCTTGGCAGAGTTTTTGCAACTTACAGAAACGAAATCTGCAAGTGAATACATTGGTATTCGTCTGCTGTCCCAAGCAAGAGCCTGAAGTGTTGGATGAGTCAGATAAAGTTATTCCTGTACCCTCGTTTGCAAGTGAGTTACAGCTTACGATCGAGGACTTGCTTGCTTGGTTATTGGAGTAGAACTTGAGTAGCTGCCAGCCAGCTAAGACTGCGGTGTAGACGCAAGGGTTGTTGGGGGCCGCTCAGCCGGAACGTTAGATGCAAGTGAGGGGGGGTGAGGGGGCGATCGCGGCCCTTAGAGACCGCTAGCCGAGGTTCTTGCTCACCAGCGGCATTCGTGGGTGTTGGCGCACCAATCCATTTCAGGATTTGCATAGAGCGTCACACGGAATACGATGCATCCCCCACAAATCGGCATAAAATTCGCAACAACCCTTAATTTACCGCTGAAGACTATGGCGACTACGCAAGACCAAACCTTGCCGATCGCAGGTGGCCTAATTGAAGATTATCCACTCAGTGCCGTTCCGCCTGACGCACGCAAATCCTTTCTCTCCCTTGCCCCCATTTTGGCGGGCTTTACGCTTTACTCTGGCACGCTGTTTGCTGGAGGTTTGGTTGGCCCTTCCTTTCAGTTTTGGCCCAACCTGATTGGGCTAATCGTTCTCGGTAACTTCATCCTCGGGCTTTATGCTGCCCTGCTGGGCTTTATCGCCGCCAAAACCGGGCTCACCACCGTCCTGATGGCCCGATTCAGCTTTGGCAGTGTGGGCTCGCGCTGGGTGGACTTTATCCTGGGCTTTACCCAGGTGGGCTGGTATGCCTGGGGCTCCGCTCTGATGGCGCAGTTGTTGAATCGCCTTGCTGGTGTGCCCGAATCCTGGAACTGGCTCATCATTCTGTTTTTTACCTACGCCTTTTGCTCAACCGCCTACTTTGGCTACAAAGCGATGGATTGGCTGAGCCGTTTGGCGGTGCCAGCAATGGTGGTGTTGATGCTGTGGAGTTTGTCGATCGCCCTGGGAGACGGCGGCGGTTTTGCGGGCCTCCAGGCCACAGAAATCAGTGATTCACTCCCCTTAAATGTGGCGATCACCATCATCGTCGGCACCTTTGTGTCAGGCGGCACCCAAGCCGCGAACTGGAGCCGCTTTGCCAAGTCAGGGAAAATCGGCTTTTTGGCAACGTTGATTGCCTTCTTCTTGGGCAACGGCTTCCTGATTTTTAGCGGAGCCTTTTGTGCCAAGGTCTATGGCGAACCTGACATCGTGCAGGTGATGGCCCAGCAGGGGCTTGTGATCGGGGGTTTGGTGCTGTTCTTTTTGAACATGTGGACGACCCAAGACAACACCATCTACGCCTTTTCCATCGCTGGGGCCAACATGTTTCGCACGAGCAAGCGCACCCTGTTTGTGCTGGGGGGTGCCACCTTCGCGCTGATTTTGGCCTGGGGTGGCATTTATGAAATGCTGGTCAACTACTTGATTTTGCTGGGCACCTTTATTCCTCCCATTGGTGGCATCATCATGGCCGACTACTGGATTCACCGTCGGGGACAGTTTCCGTCCTTAGATGACGCTCAGCCTGCCTTTAACTGGGCGGGGGTGATTGCCTATGTCGCGGCCTCTGCGATCGCCTATTTCAGCAACACTCTATCCTTTGGCATCGTGCCGATCAACGGCATTGTGTCGGCGCTGGTGATTTATGTCGTGTTGAGCAAGGTGCTACCCCAGTCGCGCCCGACCTAGGTGAGATTTAGGCAGGGGGTGAGACGCGCGATCGCGATCGCGCGTCTCGGTCTGGTTTGAGCGGCAAGCCATCGTTACGACCAGAAACCCCTTGGGGTCTGGTCAATGCGCCCTACTTGGTGCTGCGGTCTAGGCGGGTGGTTTCGGCCCAGACGATGCCTTTAGAGAAATAGATGGCAGCGGTGATGGCGGAGAGGACGATATAGAAAACCCGAATGCCCCAACCCGTGAGGCGAAACAGCAGGGAAAATAGGCCGGGTTCCACGCCGCTGTAGCGGGTGAGTTCTGAGCGAAACCATTTGTCATCGAGGTGTGCACCCTGGAGTTCGCCCAAATCGGTGGGGAGGATGGGCGATCGCACCGTGTAGTGAAAAAAGCCCAGCAGCCCAGCATTGCCAGTTGCCTGATGCAAAATTTCACTGGTCACCTGCTCCGCTTGCTGGGGCAACAGTTCAGACTCTTGGGCAACACGCTGCACCCAGAGGTGCTGGCGCACGACATAGCTGCTCAAAAACACGAGGGGAATGGCAATCACCAGCGCGATCGCCCGTACCCCCGTGCCCCATTTTGCCGGGAGCCAGAGGGTAATGGCCCCGAGCCCCATCCCCAACAGCGCAAACACCAGCACATTCGAGACTTCTAGGATTTCCAGGCTTTGCAGCAGCCCACCTACGATGGGAATCGGGTAAAGGTAGGCTTCCGCAGCCCACGCGATCGCGCCCTTCACCAGCATTAGGGTTGCGATGATCACCACCGCCATCACCAGATATTGCAAAAGCTGGGGTCGATGTCGTTTTCGTTGGACAGAAACCTGGGTGCGCATCGCAGTTTGACGGGGGCGGGTGGCAATGGGGGCATCGTGGATGGCTCAAGCGGGTGGAGGGAGCGATCGCCCCCCTGATTCACCCGGATGGGTTCTGATGATTAGCGACATTAGCGCCGATATTCGTCGCCGCAGTCGCCAATATATTGAAATAAGTTACGACTGCCCTCGCAGGCGGCCCGAATGGCGGCATGGTCGGCCTCGGTGAGGGTGAAGTCAAACACACGGGCGTTGTCGGCGCGGTGTTCGGCAATGCTCAGCCGCGCGCCGACGATCACCCCGGCCACAGCGGGCTGATCGAGCACAAAGCGCACCGCCACATTCGACAGACTGACCCCGTGGCGATCGCCAATTTCCTTCAGAGTTTTCAGCAGAACTTGAAACTGTGCCCAACCGCCCCACAGGTCGATCATGTTTTTGTACTTGCGCTGGGATGCGGTGTCGAGCCCCCAGCGTCCCGGCTCCTTCACGCCCAGGTAGGCGTCGCTGAGCAATCCGCCGCAGAGGGTGCCATAGGCAAAGAGGTGAACGCCATGGGCTTGGCAAAAGGGCACCATCTTGACTAAGGGTCGCTGGTCGATGAGGGAAAACTGCACCTGGTTGGACAGGACAGGGATGCCGGTATCCAAAATGATTTGTAGGTGTTGGGTGTCAAAGTTGGTCAGCGCTAGATAGCGAATTGCGCCCTCGGTTTGCAGATCCCGGAGGTGTCGCAGGGCGTCGAGGTAGCGATCGTCGCCGTAGTCCCACCAGTGGAACTGGAGCATGTCGAGGGTGTCGGTGTCCATACGCTGGCGAGAGAGGTTGATGTTGCGTTCTACGACATCGCGGCTCATGGGGCCGGGGCGGGGCACCCATTTGGTCAAGGCTTGCATATCGTTGAGGGCGGCTTCACCGCGATCGCGCCGAATCTGTCGCCGCAGTTCGCCAATGAAGTCCTCTGCTGGGCCATAGTGGTCAGCCAAGTCCCAAGTGGTAAACCCGTCTGCAAGATATTGGTACATTTCTGCGATCGCGGTCTGGGGGTCGATTTTGCCGTGCCCGCCCGACACCTGCCACAACCCATTCAGCAGGCGGCAAATGGACATCTCGGGCGTGAGTTGCAAACGGCTCTCTGGGGGCAACACAGGATTGAGTCTCCGGGGTGGGGTTCTTTTTGATCATAGTGATCATTGGGAGATAGGGAGAGACTGAAGGATGCCCGGTGAAGGGTGCCGGATATGCATCCTTAGGAATCAGCACCGCGCTACCCGAGCCTGATTGGGTTTTGATCCTTTACGCTGGTGGTGAACCCCGTTGATTCACGACGTTGACTCACCATGCCGGTTATGGAAATCCATCGCCTGAACGCCCTATCCGACAACTACATTTTTCTGCTGCACGATGCGGTTCACCAGCGGGCGGCGGTGGTTGACCCTGCCGAAGCGACGCCGGTGTTCAATGCCTTGGATCAATTGGGGGCGACCCTGACCGCAATTTTGAATACCCATCACCACGGTGATCACGTCGGGGCTAATCAATCCCTATTAGCACGCTATCCCGACGCGATTGTCTATGGTGGTGCAGCAGATCAGGGTCGCATTCCTGGTCAGCAGGTGTATTTGACAGAGGGCGATACGGTGACCGTGTGCGATCGCGAGGCGACGGTTTTCGATGTGCCGGGGCACACCCGCGCCCACATTGCCTACTACTTTCCGCCGGAGCCGGGCACAGCGGGAGGCGATCTGTTTTGTGGCGACACCCTGTTTGCAGGGGGCTGTGGACGGTTGTTTGAGGGCACCCCAGCACAAATGGTGGAATCACTAACCAAGCTGCGGCAGCTTCCCGATGAAACGCGGGTGTGGTGCGCCCACGAATATACGCTCAAGAATCTGGAATTTGCCCTCACCGTCGATCGCAACAATAGTGCATTACGCGATCGCTGGCAGGCCGTACAATCAGCCCGTCAGCGTCAGGAAGCCACTGTCCCCTCCTGTCTGGGGCTAGAAAAACAGACTAACCCCTTTCTCCGGTGGGATCAGCCGACTTTGCAGGAGGTCACCCGCAGCCGTGATCCTGTGCGCACCTTTGCCCGCCTACGGGGCATGAAAGATCAGTGGTAGACCAGCTCCAAGGGCAAGAAATTTGTCAGTCAACCCCTGCCTCATCAACATCGCCCCATTGACCAGATGCAGCGCTCTTGGCCATGGCAACACCTATTGTCCGAGTACAAGGTGAACCGAGGACGAGCGAGGCAATCTTCCCTGGGCAGGCGTTTCACCATCAATTGATGACACGCCCTAGGGCATAGAATGTCAGGCTTACGGTGCAAGGGGGCGTCTTTCAAACGGGTCGGGAGCGGTGCGCCACAGAGCCCTAGGGCTGCGACTTCTCAAGAGCCGAGATCGCCTTTGAGAAACGAACGCTGGGGTCTGCATCCTCAAAATCAGCGCAGTGAATAGCAGCTTCTGTCAGCGCAGCATGGGGGTGGACAGGGCACTTGAGATGATAATCGCCGGAAAAGTATCGACAGCGTGAGCACGGGATTTGGTGCATCTGATGGGCGCGCGTTATCCCGTCTCTGAGGGCCGCCCACACACTCCAGCCCGCGATCGCCAGAATTCCCCAAGCCAGCACAAAGCACAGCGGCACCAATATCGGCTGAATCCCATGAATCAGGCGCACAAGACTCAGGAGAACAAACTGCAAAACATCATCCATGATTGAAGCGGTAGAACTCACGCAACGGGGCTGATAAATCGTGGCGAAATATCGTCTGATTGATTCAATGTTTTGAAGTGTCGCCCCTCTCGGGGGGATTTTGGATGGCGGGTCACGATGCCCAACGCTTCACGGCGTAAAATTGCGACCTCGCCCAAAGGTTTAGTTTAATCCGCATCGCCAGAAATTCAATCCGTGACGCTCAAAATCTTGCCCCGCCGATGGGATTCCCCCGATGGGGAATGCTATGGTTTTCTTTCGATTGCATTCTGGCTTCCATCATCGCAGACCAAACGATACACCTCACCGTCAAGACCGCAGAGCCCAACCGTTTGGATCGCTGGCTTGCGGCCCATGTGCCTGATCTATCGCGCAACCGCATTCAGAAGCTCATTGATTGGGAATATGTGACGCTCAATGGCGTGCAATGCACCGATAAGAAGGCGGTGGTGCAGGTCGGTGACGCGATCGCCCTCACCATTCCAGACTCTAAACCCTTAGATCTCCAACCCGAGGCGATTCCCCTTGACATTTTGTATGAAGACGATCATCTGTTGATCCTCAACAAACCTGCTGGGCTCGTTGTCCATCCGGCACCGGGCAATATGAGCGGCACCCTCGTTAATGCGGTGTTGGCCCACTGTGGTGATCAGCTCTCCGGCATTGGCGGCGTGCAGCGACCGGGCATCGTCCATCGCCTCGATAAAAACACCACCGGTGCGATTGTCATTGCCAAAACCGATCTCGCCCACCAGCACCTCCAGGCCCAGCTCAAGGCCAAAACGGCTCGGCGCGAATACCTGGGCGTGGTCTATGGCGCACCCAAGGAACCCACGGGCACCGTCGATGCGCCCATTGGCCGCCACCCGAGCGATCGCAAAAAACAGACCATCGTCCCGGCCCTCAAGGGCGGACGCTATGCCATCACCCACTGGCAGGTCGAGGAGCGGCTGGGCAATTGTTCGCTGCTGCGGTTTCGGCTAGAAACAGGCCGCACCCACCAAATCCGCGTCCATGCCGCTCACATGGGACACCCCATTGTTGGAGACCCAGTCTATGGGTCGGGGCGATCGCTGGGGGTAAACCTGCCGGGGCAGGCGCTTCACGCCCAGCGATTGATTTTGGAGCATCCCGTTAATCATCGGCAAATTGAGGCGATCGCCCCCCTGCCCCCGCACTTCGTCAAGCTACTCACCGTCCTGCGATCGCGAACCTCATCGTAAATGCAGCGCGATCGTAAATCTGGGTAGCCCCTCAAAATTCAATTCCAAGCCACTGCCCAGATAGCAAGCACCGACTCACGCACAAATTAACTCAGCATTTGGGATTAGCACAGGGTTGCACGAGCAGCCTGAGCTCCGCCATCGCGATCGTCAACCCCAAAACCTTAATTCATTCTAAGATTCACCACTTTTCTACAACCCCGTCCTATGGTTTTAAGAATGTTCACATTCCAGCCTGTTTGTAACATTCGCGTATCACAACATCCCCCTAAAGAACGAGGTTTGATTGAAAAGCCTCTAACCCCTCGGGGAAATTAAATAAAAGGTTCACAATTCAAGTGATTCACGTCACAAAAAAGTCAAATCTGCGTCAACTGATCTTCATCAAAATGTGCAGAATGAGCCTGGGATCGAGCTTTTCACCTCTGGTTCCGGGATTTTAAACTAAATGAAAAGGTTGTCGATTTCTGGTTTTTTGACATACCATTTTTGAATAGTGGTCTTGGCTAAGCCTGACATCATCTTGATGATCCCTAAGCTGTTCTCGGCAAAAATCCGTCCTAAAAGAATGGATTTTGAGACGTGATTGCGTGGGATAAGACTGGTCGCTCGTTGAATTTATGCCCGCGGAGGCTTTATGAAAAACTCTTCACACGCTGTTAATTGCTCGAATTGCGGACGTAGTGCCGAGCGTCACTATCTTGTCAAAGAAGCACTCGTGCGCACCCAGTGTCCGCACTGTGATTATTTGATGATTACTTGTCATCGCACCGGCAATTTGACCCACAGCAAGTCTTCCCGTTCTAAGACTCGGGTCAGTTCCGCTACCGAGGGAACCTGCCGCCAGATCAACGTCAGCACCACCGCCATCATCAACGGCAGGGTCAAAATCCGTTCACGATGCCCCAACTGCCGATAAAGTCCCAACTGGGTGTAGACCACAGGCGATAGTAACTGGTTCAAGCGCTCTTCGATGACCTCGTTTTGAAGAGACGGCTGATGGCGAGGGCGGACATGGTCTCGGATACTTGCAGAACGAGGCATGACATCAACCAAAATCGGGCTTGACTTTTAACTTATCGTCTTAAGTTCTTACCAATGGGTACAGGGTTAAGGGTTTAAGGTTGGGGGACCTGTTTATTGGCTATTGGGCTGCCAACCAAGCGTCTCGCCTCTTTCCCCATCACCTAGCACCTTGAACCTTAAACCCTTTACCCATTCAGCGTCTTGCCCTCTCCACCCCACATCAGAGCGACTTGAGGAACTGAACGAGGGCGGCGCGATCGCGGGCATCCATCTGGCGAAAAGTCTCCTTCGAGGCTTCGGCTTCGCCGCCATGCCAGAGAATAGCCTCCTCTAAGCTGCGGGCGCGACCGTCATGGAGGTAGCCCGAATAGGGCAGCACCGTTTGAGCCAGCCCTACGCCCCAGAGTGGGGGGGTACGCCACTCGCTGCCAGACGCTTGAAAGTCGGGGCGGTTGTCAGCAAGATCGGACCCCATGTCGTGCAGCAGCAGGTCGGTATAGGGGTGAATGGTTTGGTTTACCAGGGCTGGAATTTTGTGGGAGCCTGTACGCAACTGGGGAGTGTGGCAGGCGGTACAGTTGGCATCGGCAAACAGGCGCTCGCCTCGTTGCACTTGCGGATCGTCTACGGCGGTGCGGGCGGGCACGGCCAGCGTTTGCACATAGATGGTGGAAAGATCGATGATGTCGTCGCCGATATCCTGGTAGCCGTCGGCGACAGGGAACATCGGGTTAGTGACGCCCATGTCGTTGGCATAGGCCGAAGCAGACTGTTGCCGCAAAGTTGGCGTGTTAGCTTTCCAGCCGAAACGGCCCAGTGTGTCTGCCTGTTGCTCCACATTCCACACATAATTAGGCCGTCCTGAGACCCCGTCGCCATCGCGATCGCCAGGATCGGCCAGGGCCACGATATCCGCTTCGGGCACCGCTTCCAGCAGGCCCAGTCCAAATACCGGCAGGGGAATCCGGTTGGAGGCGGAAATTGCCTCTGTTAATGGTGTTCCATCCCGGCGAGTGATGAGCAATCGGGGCGATCGCAGAGAGTAGGACGTCCCGTCGGCGTATTGCCCGTCCTGGGTTTGCCAGGTCACTTCCACAATGGCCTCAGGGGCATAGCCGTAGACGCCTTGCTCTTGAACCTGCGTGCCTAAGCCGGGTACTGGCGGCGTGTTGGCGGTTGCGGCCACCGCTTCCAGGGTGTAAACGTAATCTGGCGGCAGGGCGAGTGAGTCATCGTCTGCAAGCTGACTGACGCGCACGACCCGCTGGCCTTTTTCCGGCAACCCGCGCCCGTTGTTGATGTGGCAAGCCACACAAGAGCTGCCGTTGAATAGCGGTCCTAAGCCGGGGTTGACGTTGGCCGGAGGGGTCACAAAGGCGGCCTCAAAGGCCAGGTCGCCTGCGGCGTGGCGATCGTCCCAAAAGGCATTCAAATTGGGGGCCGGTAGAGTAAAAGCCTGGGACGAACGATTGCGGATCGTGGTCTCACCCCCCGCCTGGGGGATAGACTGGGCGGCGCCCGGCAGATGCAGCATCGTGGAGAGCACGATACCCGCGATCGCCGCACTCAGTCCCAAGCCCAAGCGACCTCGCCAGCGGGCCAATACGGATTGAAGTTGAGGCCAAAAAGTCATCACTGTTGCACTAATGGAAGGACGCGCTGCTGAAAGAGGTCAAGCAGTTCCAGGACGCTTTCCTGGGCGGCGATAATTTCGGGCTGAGCCGCGCGATCGCACAGCGTTTTCTCCAACGGGCCAGGAATCGCCTCGATATCCGCCATCGCCACATCGAGTTTGGCCCGGATTTCGGCATCCAATTCTGGCTCAACAGCAGCAACAAAATCGGCCAGTCCTTCACCCTCCGTACCAGCCGCCGCATAGTCTCCCAGATAGGCATTACGCGCACTGATCAGGTTGTCCTTAAAGTTGGCCAGAGAGCTATGCGAAAAGCGACTTTCCAGCAAGAAGGGATTTTGCGCCGCGACGGCTTCCCCAATCTTGATGTTGCCGAGTTCATCCAAAATGCCGATGATGCCCTGGGTGATTTCTTCGGCGGCGGTTTGCACAGTGGGATAAATCTCACTACCCGCTCCAGCGTTAACAAACTCGCTGCGGAAGGGCGGATAGCCCTGAATACCTTCCGTCCAACTCGCTAAGAGGTCGTTGGCGGTCTGGTCAAGGACGGGGGCGACTGCGGCTAAATATTCCAGATCTCGCGTCGTAAAGTCTGAGAGCGTCTTGTCGCTGTCGGTGCCAAATAGCAGATACCCGATCGCGTGGAAGCCTTTTTGACTGGTCAGTAAGCCATCGACATATTCCGGCGTCAGGGTATCGCCGCTTTCCAGGACGGCAATGACATCTGCTTCGTTCAGAGGCCAGTCGTCTAGCTCAGCATCTAGCCCTAGAAAGGCCGCTGGGCCAAAGGCAAATGCTTCACTTTGCTCCCAGGAGTTACGAGCCGATAACCACACGGCCCGTGCCGCTTCTAGATTGGCCTCGGTCGGGTTGGCCGTAAAGGTTGCGATCGCGTCTGCCAAACTTCCCGTCAGATCGGTCAACTGCTCATAATTTGGGACGATGAGCTGATCGACGAAATCAGTCAGAATTTGGCGATCTTGAAAACGCTGAGACGGGGGCAAATAGACGCGGGTCGTGAAAGCAGCCTCACCACCTTCGCCACCTTCGCCACCTTCGCCACCTTCGCCACCTTCGCCACCTTCGCCGCTAGCCATGGGGTCTCCCTCCCCGCCGCCTTCGCCGCCCCCTTCTACAGGAACCGCAATGCAGGCATCGTTCTGGCTCAGCAGAGTTGAAACCTGTTCACTCGGAAGAGCCAGGGTGTCCTCTGCCGTTACCGACTCGGATAGAGCTGATGACATTGCCCCAATATTCACTAGGGCGCAGGTTCCAATCCTTGCCCAGAGTTTAAGTGTCTTGTTCACCATCTTCTCTCCAAAAATACATGTCAAGGCTCAGAACATTGATCCGAGCAATAGACTGCTGTATGTAGCTTACCACTATTAACATTTAGTCTCAAAAAGATCAAGCCTTGGAGAAGCATTATCGAAGCTATTTTGCAATTAAAGTCTTGAGTTGCCTGCTTGAGGTTACGGCCATTGGTAAGAACTTAAGGAAACGATTCAGAAGTCAAGGTTTTTGGAAAAGGTGCAAACTCTAGCCGAGGTCGCCTTTTGCGTAAGGATTTGACCCCATCAAGGCCCTGGTTTTGCGGGTCAGCGAAGTAGGCAATGGGGTCAGTTGCCCGACCTTTGTCGTAGGCGACTGAGAAGTCATAGAGCCCCCGGTAGAGCATTTCCAGAGAGAGCCGCTCAACGGGCAGCGCCAACTCATCGGCCAACTCATCGGCGAAGTCCGCCAACACGATGTAGACAATCCAAGTGGCCCACACTTGCAGGGCGATGCCGTTGAATGAGCCGGTTCACAAATCGCTGAGCCCCAACAACCGCTTCACCGTGTTGAAGGTATCTTCAATGCGCCAACGCCGACCATAGAGGTCCGCCACCATCCCTGGCGGGAAGACGGTGGGGTCGAGCACTGAGGTAAGATAGCGATACCACTGTTGTCCGACGCGGACCTCAATCAGCCGCAGCGTGAGGATGGGGGGGCCTTGATAGCCTTTGCCCAAGCGAATGCGCGAATCGCGGTGCCAGGGACTATGCGAGAGGCACTGCAGTACTTCGATGGCGGCCCCGGCCTTGAGTCGGGTAATGAAAGCGGATTGGGCCTCAATCAGGTCTTGAAAGAAGCGAAAATCCCAGAATCCCCGGTCGAGAATCAACAGCGTGGGAGCCTTAATTAACGTCAAGAGGCCCTCGGTAAAGGTGGTGTCATGGGCATGGGGTGCCGACTTGACCCACACTTCGACCGGTAAGCGGCGCACCAAATCGAGCACGACCATCATCTTGCCCCCCAACTGACCGACCGGGGTGTCCTCCAGACTCTTAAGTTTGCGAAACAACGCTTCTAAGGTCGAGCCATCGGCAACCCAAATCGCCCCCAATGACTGCTGGGCCTGTCGAACACTGAGCGGCAATGGCCGCTGTTGCCGTTGTTGCCAGCGCGCTCGCATCGGGCCGAGGCGGTCGTGAAACACCTGCTTGAACAGCTCCGCTTTCAGCGCCAGCAACCGCTTTGACAACGCTTTTGGGTCACTTTGGTCGCTTTGACCCACAGCAAGTCTTCCCGTTCTAAGACTCGGGTCAGTTCCGCTACCGAGGGAACCTGCCGCCAGATCAACGTCAGCACCACCGCCATCATCAACGGCAGGGTCAAAATCCGTTCACGATGCCCCAACTGCCGATAAAGTCCCAACTGGGTGTAGACCACAGGCGATAGTAACTGGTTCAAGCGCTCTTCGATGACCTCGTTTTGAAGAGACGGCTGATGGCGAGGGCGGACATGGTCTCGGATACTTGCAGAACGAGGCATGACATCAACCAAAATCGGGCTTGACTTTTAACTTATCGTCTTAAGTTCTTACCAATGGGTGCGGGCATGGCCAAGGTCGAGCATCAGCACCTGGTTAAGATCTGCCAGGGCATCGTCAAGACGCCCCATCTGGTGGCAGGCACAGCCGTGGTTAAAAAGAGCGCGAATATCACGGCTATCGATAGCCAGAGCCTGGTCAAAATCCTGTAAGGCCGCCTGGGGCTGGGCCGCCATCAGCTTGGCCAAGCCGCGATCATCGTAGATATCGGTGAGTGGGGTTGGGTCTGAGGTGAGCGCTGCCGCCTGGTCAAAATCGGCGATCGCCGCCTCGAAGCGGTGCAGAGCTACTTGCACCAGCCCCCGGTTGTAGTAGCCTCGAAAATCGTCGGGATTTTGGGCCAAGGCCTCACTGTCATCGACCAAAGCCTCAGCAAAATTCCCGGTGCGATAGAGGGCAATGCCTCGGTTTAGCCAATGTTCTGGCCTGTGGTCATCGCTCTGAATAGCCCGACTACAGTTGGCAATGGCCTTGTCGTAGCGCTCTAGTTGAACCAGTCTAAGGCAGCGATCGCCCCACGCTGTCGCCCGATCGGCAGGGCTGCTTAGAACCAACTGCCTGCCTACCGGGTGCGCTGCCGCAGGGGCCACGGGGGCGGCTGGGGTCAGACCCGGCCAGCCCAACCACAGCACCAGCCCCAGGCAAAGGCCGACAATTTTGAAAGAGCCCACGGCGATGCCTCCTAAACAAACGAGAAATAAAAAGCCCCAACCCTTTGCAGAACTGGGGCGATTGAACTGGAAATCAGTGGAAAAACTACCACCCCTGCTCCGCCTGACTAAGCACGTAGGCCGCCACATCGGCAATATCGTCATCGCTAAGCCGCCCCTTAAAGACAGGCATGGCGTTTTTGCCATTGGTGACCCGGTTCGTAATGGCCTCTACCGACGCCATCTCGTACTTTTCTAAGTCAGCCTGCCTCAAAGTTTTGGCCCATACTCTCAGTCGGGCGGTTCAGACTCAGCTGCGGCTAAGACAATACCGTGCCGTTACGTTATATGAAGTCCTGCTAATCACCCGCAATAACGATGCCAACTCCGTAAAGGTTCCAGGAATTCTATTTATGGGTAAGCAACCAGACTTGATATTACCCACTGGCGGCCATGCCCGCTGTTTGAAGACCGACCTACCGGTTGCGGCTCAGGTTGGACTGTGGCACTCGTCTCTGCTGGTGAGCCGGGGCTGGTTAGAGCATCTCACCCTGGCCGAGCAGCAGCTATGGTCACCCACGAGCAGGCCCATGCCAACTACCGCGACCCTTTCTGGTTTCTGGGTTTGGGTATGATCCGGCGATTTTCTAGTTGGCTGCCCAACACCCAAACCCTTTGGGAAGAACTGTTGCTGCTGCGAGAAATTCGCGCCGACCAGAGAGCGGCTAGCACGAGTGACCCACTGCTGTTGGCAGAGCTGCTGGTTAAGCTATCTCGGCAGATGACTCTAGCCGCCCAAGGGTATTCGTCTGATCTTGAGCCTTGTATGGGGTTCAATGAATCCCTATCCCTCAGTCGTCTAGAGCAGCGGGTGAATGCTCTACTGGAACCTGATTCGGTAGCGGAACCAGCTGCGCCAGGGTCGGGGCGACTGATGTGGCTGATAGTTGTTGTACTGCCCCTAGCTGCGACTTGGCTCCACTCCTGATGGACTCTAAGCTCCCCAGAGTTGGGTTGTTGTTTACAGCGCGGTCGATTTCATCCCAGAGTTTTTCCTGGGAGAAAACGTCGCCTGGATGTCATGCCGCAATTTCCCAGCTCAGTATTGGGGTAAATTCGGGGTAACACTAAATTCATAGCTATGAAATCCTTGCTAAACAAGAGGTGATTCACAGCTTTCCAAGCTGAATGTCGACGGTTCGAGTCCGTTCACCCGCTTTCAAGCATTACAGCCTCAAACGCCCTTCGGAAAACGGTTTCACCCATCAAGGTGTTGATTGATTTTCAGGAGAATAGTCGAGAGGTTAGGTCACTTTGGGCCAGTTTGGGTGTAAAAACTGGTACGAAATTGGTATAAACCGGGCACGAAAAACGGATGGAATGGGTCAGAAGTAACCGTGACTAACAGCGAGGGTGCAGGCGATATATAGTAGTTCTAGATAAGAATGAGAAACAATGGCCTACAGCTTAGATCTGCGTGAGCGAGTAGTCGCCCGAGTAGAGCAAGGGCATTCAG
>JACYME010000086.1 GCA_015272155.1 Leptolyngbyaceae cyanobacterium T60_A2020_046 | reverse complement strand
ACAATTTTATCTGCCATTGTAAAATTTGATGACGCATTAAGCTGACAAACGACCAACAAAAAACGTGCCCCATTTCTACAGGAAACGAACTCAGGCTAACTGATAATTGTGTATCGTTTCACAATTAAACCTTAGTGCACGCCTCATTTTAGTTGGAGAAAAATGATTTGGCAAGCTTTAATAATATTTATCTTGACATTGTATTTCTGTATACAGAACCTTCTCTTTGTCGCCTTACTCTTCGTCGTTTTAAATATGTATCTTGACTTCAGCTTTGGAGCCTGGCACAAAGAAAGGCTGATGATGCAGGGTTGGGTGCTGTTCGCACAACGCCATCAGCAGATCATAGGTGTCGTGGGTTGTAGCCCAGGTTTGAAGAATCCCCTGGGCTGCTCGCACCACCGCCCCCTCCACCGCTTCATCCACCTGCTTCGCCAGCGCCGTGCCAGGATTGACCGGCCTGCCCAACACCAGCGCCGCCTGTTGTCGGGCGGCGGTAATCGTCGTAAACCCTTCACCTCCCAAAAAGTGGGTGGTGAAGTGGCTCACAAGCTGCTGTTGAGCGTCTTCTGCCATCGCTACTCACCCATAGCCATTCCCACAGCGCGGCTGCGTTCTCGGCTATTCAGGGGCGTCACTGTCGCCGGTTGGTGCCGCTGTAAATCCTGGCTGAGTTCCCGGTCAATAAAGCGGAAATAGGCCACATCCTTAGAAGTGAGATCAGACTTGATTTTGCCGTTGTCGATGCTGAGGATTGCCCCCCGCTCTCCCGCCTGAATTTTCAGACTGTTGGGGGTTTCCTCAATCCGGTACTGGCTGCCCCCTTGGAAGACTCGTTTACCCTGTACATTGGGGCGACTGCCCGTGACATCGAGCAGTTTGCGGGCGGTTTTAGCCAGGGCCAGGGCAGTGAGATCACGGGTTATGCCCATGTCACCTGCTGGTGCAAGGTTGCCCAATTGCCGCACCCGCATGGGGGGCTCTGGGGACAGACCATCAATCCCCTGGATCTGGATTTGCTGGCGGGCTCGCATGAAGTCGGCCTCTTGGGAGGCCACCATGTCGTTTTTGAGGATGTCTAGTCCCCAGTGGGTTTTGCGGGCCGTCATCAGCTCAATACCCTCGCGGTCTGAAACAGTGACCATGCGCCCCTTGGAGCTGACCACGTAGTTCTCCGCCACATAGAAGCCCCGCCCAGGGCTATAGGCGGTGCCGTACTTCTGAAGCAAGTCCACCGCTGTAGAGGCCACCTGCCGACTACGGATATTGGCCGCCAGGGCCACCACCCGTTCGGTTAACTGCTGAGACGAGCGCCGCATCACCCGAGTGGTCTGCTGCATCCATTTCTGGGTGGCTTTTTCGACCACCTGCTGGTTCTGGCGCTCCATCACATCGAGGATGGAGACTACCCTGGGTGAGGCCATGGCCATGGGCTGAGCAGCGATCTGAGCTTTGGGCGTAGGCTGACTTATTAGTGGTTGATGTTCTGGCACTCCAGCCGTCACAAGGGCCGGAATGTCCTTGGCTGTGGGAACCTCGGGTTTTGTCTCTGCCTTGGCCGGGGACAAAGGCGGTGGGATAGGGGCCACGGTCTCATCCGCCAGCTGGGGAACTTCTGCTGATGCCTCCTCCCGAACGGCATCAGGGGAAGACACTTCCGCCTGACCAACTGGATCTGGCTCTAGCCGGTTGGTCTCAACCGCCCCCTTACTCATCCGGTAAACCAGTTCATCTCCGGCCTTGATATTGATCGTCCCTTTAGCCCCAGTAGTTGCCTCAGCCCCTGCCTGCGGGGGTGCATCTACCGCTGCCTGGAGCAGCTTCAACGTATTGGCATTGAGCTTGTTGACGGGGTCTTTATCGGCATAGCCCTCGCGGTAGACAATCTCGCGGCCCATCTTGATTTCGATAGGCTCAGCGACGACTTGAGGCAGATCTAAAGCATCCTCGGCTTGCGCATCGGGGGTATTACTCTCAGAGTCCTGTTCCTTTTGCAGAGACGCCTGGAGCCGCTCGCGCAGCATCTGAATAAAGGCCTGTACGGCCTCGGCAGTTGATTGAGCCGTGGCCGCTGCTATTTCGCTAGAGGCCAGGGTGGTGTGAGCATAATCCTGCTCAATTTGCTTGGCTTCTCCGGGGTTCACTACAGCTTGCATGGTTCCTCCTTTAAGGGGTCTAGGCCTTCTAACTCCATCAGGGGCATGATTGTGATGCGGTTAATCACCTCCATCCCTTGAACCGAAAAGAAAGCGGTGTCGCCATCGATCACCCACTCCACCAGCGTCGGCGTATAGTCGATCTCCACGTCAGCGCACTGGGCCTGAATCCGACCATCCCGCCAACGCAAAACTGTCACATCGTCGTACAGCACCTCAATCTCGCGGGGCACGTAGTCCGCACCCAAAGGCGGCTGATCGAGCACCAATGCCAGATCAGCGGCAATGTTGGGGTAAGTCAACAGGGCCGTGACCGTATCCACCGGCAGCTTCGCCCGCAGGGTCTGCGCCAGCATAAGATCAGGGGATTGAATCGTTGTCGTCATCGGGTTTCTCCTAAAGCAAACTGCTGTACTTGTCGATGAGGCCAGCGGGGTCGGGGTAGGCCGAGTTGACCGGAGCCTGGGGCTCGGGCAGCATCGCTTCTACCATCTGTCGTCGCTTTTCTAAATCAGCGGCGGTGGGCATCTGCTGCGGGCTGCGGCGCACCAAGCGAGCATGGATTTTGGCCCACAGAGCTTCACTGCCTTCGCTGGCCTGAACATCGGCCTTGGGAATCTTGATCGCCTGCTGGATGGGAATCGCCGCTTCCCCTCGGGACGTAAAGCCGGGATTGATCAAAATGCATTTACCTGGCGGCAAGCGTAAAAACTGGCTGGGTTCAAACAGCTTGCGGGTGCGCTCCTGGTCAGGGATGGTGGTGCTGGACTTGCCGCCGCCGCGATTGCGCGACTTTTGCTTGTGCTGAATTTCTTCATCCCCCAGAAAGTCTGAGAACATGCGGGCTGCTTCGTATTCTTGGGGGTTGAAGACCGCTTTGGTGGCACAGGCCCCCAGGATGGCGCGGGCCAGCTCGCGACCATAGGTTTTCTCTAGCTGCACCAGGTTTTGAAAGCCGAGGATGACCGCTAAACCATCCTCCCGGTTTTCGTTGAGCCACTGCACCAGGGTGGGCAAGTAAAGGGTGGGCAGCTCGTCAATGGCCACAATTAACGGGTCTTGCCGACGCTGGGCCACGTTGCGGGTGACCAGCATGTGCAGCACCGTGGCGACCAGCGGCCCCACCACGTCCCGCCGCTCCCGATCCATCCCCAGGATCAGCAGCTGCTTACCGGTTAAATCGAGAGGGATAGAGGTTTGGCCACAGAAAGCCTCCAGCACCCCTTCTTTCATAAAGCGGGTAAAGGTCTCGCTGGCGCTGCCGACAATGCCACTGGCAGTTTTCTCGGCATCCTTGACCCCGATGAGCTGGTTGAAAGACACCCGAATCCAGCTGTTCATGCCGTGGGCTGCCGCCACCCGATTGCCCAGGTTGGTCAGCCCCAGCACCGCCTGGGCGGTCATGATGTCGGGATACGGGGTGGATTTGGCCAGCATCAACAGCGCCTCTGTGAGCTGGTCTCCGGCGGCGGCGAAGAAGCCATCCTCGCTGCTCTGGGTCATCAGCCGAAAGTTTTTATTGAGCACTGTGGCGATTTGCCGCGCCATTTCGGCATCGGACTCGCTGCGCAGAAAGTCGATGGGGTTGCATACCTCAGACTCGGGAAAGCCGGGGGCTAGCACTCGCACGTCGTAGCCCAGCTTGGCAGCGTAGGCGGCATGGCGAGCACTTTGGGTCGGGTACTTAAAGTCGTACATGGCTATGGGCAGACCCTGGTCAAGGGCAGAGCGAATCAGCGGATCGATGACGCTGAAGGTTTTGCCAGAGCCTGGCCCACCGCAAACGGCAATGCCCCGCTGAAGGTCGGGCAGGTATAAAGACCGAGCATCTTTCTTTCGAGTAGGCTTGCCGATGTAGAGCGAAACTGCGTTGCGTTTGCGCTCGTGAATCTGCCGTACCGCACGTTTGCGGGCAGCGGATTTCTCGGGACTCCCACCAAAGCGGCTGGTGGCGAGCTTCCCCTTCTTGCCTTGGCTCATTAGCGAGAAGGCGGCAATCAGCACCACACAGCCCAGCAGGGTGAGCCCTTGGCGAGACTGGAGTGAGGTCACCAACTGGGAGATGGATTGAGTAGAGGTGGAATCCACCTGCCCCAACGTTGAGGGTTGTTCAGTGAAATAAAGCATCAGCGCAGCACCTCATAGCTATTGGGTGGCAGCTCGATGCCCAGTTGCTCTAGCGCCCAAATGTATTCCTCAGGAAACTGGCTGCGGGTACCGTCGGGGGCTGCTGTCAGATATTCGGTTAGCTGCTGTTGATAGGTGTCGCGCCCTCCTTGTTCTTGCAGCACTTGGGTGTAGCGCTGAAGGGCTAACTCGCGGGCCAAGTTCAGGGGGATGTAGTGACTGAGCACCGGGTCATCCTCCGTCAGTAGCGCCCGGCAGGCGGCTTGAGCATCCAGGTAAATCAGCACTTCTTGGTAGGTCTCGCCTTCACCGGCCCCAATTAGGAGATAGCTGCCGGAGGCGGTCTCCACCAGCCCCCAGAGTTTGGTGGCTTGGGTTTGGGGGGGCAGGCAGTCATAGACCGCCTCTGGAATAGGGTCTGACGCCCGAGCCAAATTGAGGCCCACGACAGAGATTAGACCCACAAGCAGGAGACAGAGTCCTGCTAAACCAGCAAAGACAGTACGGTTAAGTTTCATCGCTAAACTCCTTAACTGAGATAGTTCATGGGGTTCTGGGGCTGGCCGTTTTGGCGCACCTCAAAGTGCAAATGCGGCCCTGTTGACCAGCCGCTGCTGTTGGCGCGACCAACCGGATCGCCTTGGGCGATGATGTCGCCCGCTTGGACAAAAAAGCCTTGTAAATGGGCGTAGTAGGTCTCTAAGCCATTGCCGTGGTTGACGATGACGAGCCTGCCGTAGCCGCTAGTGAGGGAACCGCTGATGCCAGCAAAGGTGACCTGCCCGCCGTCAGCCGCTCGAATGATGGTGCCGGTGGGAGTGCCAAAATCGGTGCCGCTGTGGAGACGGCGATCGCCATGGATCGGGTGAGTACGATAGCCAAAACTACTGGTGACGCCGTGGCCAGGTGCGGGATGAATGAATTGTCCAGTAGCGGTGCCGGGAGATCCTGAAGCTCTAGCGACAGGTGCTGGGTTGGGTTTGGGTTCGCCGGTTTGCGGGTTAATCCCTTTTGCCGTAGCGGCTGCGGCTGAATCGGTGGTCGAAAGACCTTCCTTGATTTGCCCCAAGAAGACCATGCCTTCTTCTTCCACCGGTAGCCAGGGAATGGGGCCGATGAAGTAGGGAGTGCAGCCCAAGTCCACAAACAGGTTGCGGACGCACATGCGAAAATACAGTCCGGTTTCAGCGGTGCCGGAAGCCTCATTGGTCTCTAACACCGCCACTTTGAACGCATTGCCAAAGGGATGGCGACCGGTAGGTTCAACCCCGCCATTGGCGGCGGCTAAGGCCCCCCGTCCGCCGCGCACCTGTTGGTACTTGCCGGAGACCCACTGGGTGCCTTCCACCAGGGTGGGTTGACCAATTTCCAAGTGGGCACAGTCAGCGTCACAGGGGACATTGAACCCCTCCACATAGCTGCCGCTGATGGTGTTGGTGCGGTTGCCCTCTGCCGCGCCGAACACCACATCCACCTGGCCCACCACCACGCCCTGCTCCACGATGGGGTTGGGGAAGTTGGCAAAGGGGACATCCGCGAGACCCGGTACTTGGTCGATGACGGACTGCTGCCAGTCGCGAAAGCGTTCTAGCGGAGCCTCCATCAACCCTGGAATATCGGCCAGTCCGTACTGCTCCAGGTTGAGGTTTCCTACGCTGAGCGACGCCAGGGCCTGATCTTGGAGAACCTCGGCGATCGCAGTTTGCGGATCGACTTCTCCTTTAAGTAGATCGGCGATCGGGGCCACCGACTCCACTGGGCGGTTGGCTAAATCTGGCACAGCCTGCACCAAATCCCCCAGGGTTTGCCAGGCCACCAGGGCAAAATCCGCCAGCCGCAGGGCAGGCCAATCCAGCCCTACCAGAGCCGCAATCTGATACAGCAAGAACTGCTGGAGCTGGAAGCTCTCCTGAAAATCGCCCAGCTGCATGTACTGGTCAGCAGTTTGCCCGGCCTGCCAGACTCGCGATGGGTCGTAGCCCAGTAGACGGATCAGATCGGCTGGAGCCTCAAAGGAGCCAGACTCCAGCACCGCAGGCAGGGTGCGCAGGGTAATCTGCACCCAGTCAGGCTTGGTGCCTAAGATCTGATCCTGAATGACGGGCACCGGTGTTCCCGGTTGGAGGCTGGAGTGGGCCGGTTGCACCCGCCAGCTATGGAGCGCGATCGCCAAAATGAGAACAAGAATCCCGATCACAGGCCGCCATGGCCGCCTGCGCCTGAAAAAATATGAGGTCATGGCTTTAACCTGAGTAAAGAAACTAGAGAGCAGTAGAGTTCAAAGGCGGGTCGTCGCGAGCATTGGCCCCCCACTCTGCCAGGCGGGTGATCACTTCAGAGGAAACCCCAGCCTGTGCTGCGGCAGCAGGTGCGGCCAAGCCACCCTGGGCCAATCGCAAAAAGGTTTGCAGCCGATTCCACAAGTCCTGGTCGGGGGCGATCAGTCCTCTGGATTCAGCTACCTGAAGCCCTCGGCGCACATCCCCTGGCCCCAGTAGCGGATGGATAGGGGATGTGGGGTTAACCACGACAGTGTGGTAGTCGGGCTCGCCGGTACCAAAGGCGATGCGAAATTCGTAGAGGCGGCGATCTCCTCCAGTCGTCTCGGTAATCACCGTCAGCAGTGTGCCGCTGGCCCTGGGCAGATTCTCAAAAGCCAGCCCCTGAACCCGTCTCAGATGAACCACTGAGGGCCGACCCGAAACACAGCCTGAGTTTGCTGCGGTGGGGCAGAGCGGTTGGTCAAAATCTAGAGCTACTCGGGACGGGTCATCGATCCACACCCGCACGATGCTTTCGTTAGTGGGGATAAAGCTCAGGTTGGTGCCATAGCCGGGCCACAGGTAAATCACGGGGGCCTGACTGCCGGTTAACCCTTGAGCATGGCTGGCAGAAACGGAATAGGCTGACTGGGCTTGGGCGGGGTGGGATGAGACACCCGCTAGAGAAAGCGCTCCAATCACGATCCAGCGAGTCCAAGGTGTTTTCATAACGCCACCGTTTGATTCACATACACGTCGACCTCAGTGCCTAGTGGCAAATACCAGATGACAGGGCGATTCAAGATTTCCGCCAGTGCTGCCTGATTCCGTGCCTCCATCTGCCCAGAGAGCTGCTCAAAGGCACCTTCAAAAATCCCAGCTAGAAGATTGGGTTCTCCAGTGTCCTGGGTGATCGCGCTGCCTCCAGCAGAGGTGATGACCGAGGAGGTCTTGGGCCGATTCACTAACCCCGCCGCCCAAGACAACCCGGACATGGCCGCCATCGTGGCATCCATGCGAGCAATGTCCATGCCTGGGTCGTCGTACTTTTGAGCGATCAGGGGGGTGCCCTCTACCCCTCGCAGTTGAATGGCTCCAGCGGACAGTGGGATCTCCTGACCCGCTTGAATGAACGAGACCACCGCCAGCTGCACCAGACCGCTGTCCGCTACCGAGGTCACCTGTGCCACCAGCGACGTGTCTGCCGGTAAGCCGATTTCTCCAGAGGCGGTCAGTAGAGGTTCCGTCAACTGCACCACGAACTGAGGACTGTCTGTCTCTGCCGCCCAGATCAAGGGCGTTTCCAGCACGGCTGGGGCTTGGGTGCCGGTCAGCAGCAGGGGCGATGTCAGGGGGAATGCCATCGGCTGGCCCTGAAGGATGGCCGCTTCTTCGGCATGGTTGATCCCAGAGCGTGATGTCGGCGTATTGGCCTGCACTACAGGGGCAGGATCAGGAATCACAGCATTTGTGGGCACCGGAGCAAGTCGTTGATCGCCCAGCTGCGGACTCTGTCCGTAGCTCCCCAGATGGGACAGTGCTAGCCATCGTTCCGTTGGATCTACGACGGGTGGGGCGATAGGTTGGGAAACTACGGGACGGGCTGAAACAGCCGGGGAGACAGGGGCTGGCCGAGGTGGTAACGGTGCTGGGGTGGGTCGCGCCGCGACAGGTTGGGGAGGCCGTGACGGGGGTGGAGGCGCGGGAGAAAACTCTGGGGTTTCTCTGGCAATAGGCGCTCCCGGTTGAGCCGCAGGCTCTTCATTGGCCAGGGCCTCCAGTTCAGCCTGCTGACGCCCCATCGCTAAATCGGTCAGCAGCTGGCCCCGGTCATCGGTAGCACTCAACTCGGTTTCCTCGACCATGGGTTCTGGAAAATCGGCTTGCACCTCCTCAGCCGGTGGAGAATCGTTTTTCATCACCCCGCTGGTGAAGACGGCTAAAACCCCGATCACTAGACCCGTTCCAGCGGCGACAACACCCAGTTTGGTGAAGGGGTTAGCCGCCAGGGATAGCTTGGGCTTGCGAGTGGTTAAGGCCTGTCCGTCTATATCCTCAGCATCTAGAAGGGGTTCTGGATCAGAAGCAGCGACAGTAGGCGCAACCAGATAATCAGCCGCCTGTTCTTCGGTAGCGCTAGGTTCTGGTAAGTGGAGACCGACCAGGTCGGCCATCTCTTGGTCATCCCACAGATTGTTGGGTGTCGTCATTACAAGTCCTCCCGTTCAAGTTCACGGATGGCATAGATTTGTAGGCCGGTTTGGCGAATGCTGTAGATGGCCTGCTCCAAGGGGGTATCGCCATCGGGCACGGCTGGGGCGGTGACAGCTTCTACAAACACCTCCCGGTTAAAGGGAATCGCCTGGCCCAGGGCATTGGCGTCGTTAAAGACATAGAGATGAGCCACCACCGCCACCTTCCAGCGCCCCTCCCCCACTACCTCAGGGCTGCCGACGTGGTTGATCACCATCACCACCTGACTGGTGCCGGTGAAGACCCCCGGTGGCGTCAGCTCGGCCACCCGCTTCAGAAAGTCCTGGCGGAAGTCTTCGGAAAAGGCAAAGCTGGCCTGCCAACTAGCGGTGGCGATATTGCGTCTGCCCCGTTCCACCTCAATCGGTAGGCCAGGGTCGGCCCTGGGCTGACTGGCCTCCTCTGCCGTGGTCGCAGGCAGGCTGCCGCTCCAGTTGAACATCAGCACCAGGGTGTCATTGACGAATCGACGAATGGTTTCTGGGGTACGCTCCCGAGAGCCCATAGTGCCGACTCGAATGGCCTGTCCGTCCTGCATTTGCACCAGGGTGGGGGCATCCTGACGGCTGAGACGGCTCAGGGCACCGGCCTGGAGAAACAAGACCACCAGCATCACCAGCTGCAACCCCACGCTGCCCAAGACAAACAGGGGCAGGTAGTTTGTATTGCGTTTCTCAATCAACTGCACCATGGGATATGTCCTTGTGAGTGAGGTCAGCGACGCACGCGGTAAGCCCGACGTCGGCCCGAGTAGCCAGGGGCACGGGCGATGCCACCCATGACACCCGTCCCAGCAATCACCCCAGCGGTACTGGTCAGGGCTCCAAAGACCGTCATGCCACCGCCGGATGCCAAGACCAGAGAGAGAATGGGAGCCAGCAAGCCGAGAAAAAAGGGAGCAATTAGCGGTGAGAATCCCCAGCATTCAGCACCGCCAGGGAAACCAGGCCCGAGAGGATGTTGAAGCTGAGTTTGGCGATCGCCAAAGAAAAGAACCCCGTCAGCCAGGCGAACAGCGGTTTGGCTCCCACCGGTAGCAACGAGCCGCCCACGGCAAGCGGCCCCAGGGTGGCGGTCAGCAACAGCGAAGCTTCAATCAACCACTGAAAAGCAATATGCAGCGCCATCAACAGGCCTCGGGTCACGGTCTGAAAGCCTGAGCCCATCAGCGCCCCGCCAAACCGCAGACCCGAGTCGAGGGGATTATCCCCGGCCTGAGCCGCCTCCAACGCACGGGACAGAGCATTGGGATTGCCGGTTCTAGCGCGATAGTCTTCGATAAACTCGCGGGCTTCAATCGCCCCTAGCTCAATACAATTCGCCCGCTCTTCAGGGTTTTGCAGTTCATAGCACTGGTTGCGACGCTGGATGATCGTCTGCTCCACCGAACCTTCTAAGACCGCCGCCTGATAGGCCTCTTGCAGGCGGATATCAGCAGCCGTGTAGGACAAGACATCCTGATTAACCTGGTTAATGTAGTTGCGGATGTCCAGGGTGATGGCCGCTAGGCGATCGCCGTTGTTAGAGAGCAGCACGATCACCAGCAGTGGCCAGATAAAGTCGGCGTAGGCGCGGCTACTTTCCCCTTCCACCATCTGCCTCGTCCACTGAGTCATGAACAAAAGCAGGGTAGCCACAGCGAACAAGACCCCCACCCGAGCCAGGGCAAAGTAAAGACCCCCCTGGAGCACGCTCTCCCAGAGCTGGTTCCAGCTTTCGGCCACGGCTTCAGACGCGACAGCGCCGCCCTCAATGATGTCGGCGGTGTCACGGGGTAACTGGGCAATGGGTGAGACGGGCCAATCCAGCAGCATGGGGATTCATATCCAAGTTGACGTCATGACAAACAGACGTCTAGAACAAACGGGCCTGGGCGCTAATTTGCAGGGTGTCGAGGGCATTGCCCAGCTCTTGCAGGCGACGGGCACGGGCCTCTTGATCTAGGTTTTGCGACATGTTGGTCAGGTTGAGGTTGGTCAACTGAGCATCTTGGCGAGATTGCAGCAGTTCTGACTGCACCGCCCCGAGAATCTCTGACTGACGCGCATTTTGCTGCGCCATCTGCTTGATCGCCGCCTGGGTGGACACAGCGGTCTGGGCCGAGTCAGCGTGCTGCTGCACCTGGCCGATGGTGTCTTCAATCCAGGTAATCTTGTCGCGGGTGGCGGCTTGCCCGCTCTGGCCCAGCACCGCATCGACCTGGGCGCGGGTAAGCTGTCGGTCAACTTCATTGGCGGTTTCAAGGCCTGCATAGATGCTGTCGGACTGGGCTAAATCGCCCTCCAGAATGGTCGCCAGTTCCGTCGAGATTTCAGAACGTACCCGATTGGGGTCAACCAGGCCCAGATCACCCAGGGCATTTTGGATCACACCATCTAGATCTCCGGGGAGAGGGGTAAGCAGACTGGCGATGGTCTGTTCGACATAAGTTTTCCTGGTCTCAAAGGCCTGGCGGAAAATGCTGAAGATGTCGGTGAAGGTGGTATCGACCTGCGAGGCGGCGACGGGTTTGATCGGTGCCACCAGCAGGGTGGTAGCCAAGATAGGAACGAGGGCAACGCGAAGGCGAGAGTTCATGAATGACCTCCAGTGGGTAGGGAATTAAGCGGAAATAGTGGAACTTCAGGATGGGGATTACGCTCGGCAAACCAGCGCTCGGTAATCACCGAGAGGGGTTCACCCGACTGAATGGAGAGCACCAGCAGTCGGGCAAATTCAGCCAGGCCCGTAAAGGTATCCGGGGCATGGCGCAGTACCAAGTCCCGAGTCGTCTGCTCGTCGGGATTATTGGCCACAGCGGCCAATTGGGCGAAGGCGGGATAGTAACGACAGTAGGTATAGAGGCCGTTGTTATCGAGCAGCCACTGGCTGTAAATCCCCTCCCGTTTGGGAAAGAAGCTCTCGCTGGCGTTGCGGCTGATGACAGCCTTGGGATATTTGAGAATGCGCTCAAAGCTATCCACCGCCATGGGCTGAATGCGGCCAATCAGCCGCGTGGTCAGGTTTTGAAAGATTTTGGCGCTGGCGGGAGATTTATGGACGGTGTCGGGATCTTGAGCCGAGATAATCACCCGAATCCCGGCTTTAGCTCCGTTGGCGCAAAGCCTGCCAATCAGGGCTCCAATTTCGTCAAACTCAAACAGGATGGGGGCTTCATCGATGAAGAAGATGGACGCTGGGGCTTCCAGGGCTCGCCGCAGGGCAGCAGCATAGGCCGAGAGGGCCAGCACAGCAGCATCTTCTTCGTTTGATAGATTGCGTAGGGCAAAGACCAACAGCTGGGCATCGGTCGGAAAGCTGGAGGGAGCCGAGATCGCTCGTCCTACCCGACTGGAGAGCCAAAACCTGAGCCGTAGATCGATCATGTCCAGAGCCTTCGCGATATTGCCGCCTACCTGGTTGAGATCCAGTTTTTCGGGCGTGCAGAAGTCGAGGAAGTCAGCCAGGGCCCAGTCTTCGACGATTTTGAGGGTTGGCGAGTTCCATCAAGAACTTGAAGAGCCCTGAAAACAGTTGTTTTCAGGACTCTTCAGATTAAAGCGGGTGATGAGACTCGAACTCACGACATTCAGCTTGGGAAGCTGACGTTCTACCACTGAACTACACCCGCGAAAGGCTTGACAGGCGGACTTCAGAACCGAGCCTTGCTCAAGCTGAACCCTCATTATAGGGCTATTTGAAGGCGATGTACTCCCGTTCTCTCTCCTGTTGGTCAGGATGCTCGGAGTGGGGAGAGGCTCCAAACCGTTGGGCGAGTCGCCCGATCGCCCGTTGCAGTCCATCGATGTAGGTAAAGAAGACAGGCACCACCACCAGCGTCAGCAGCGTTGAGGTGGTGAACCCGCCGATGACCGCGATCGCCATGGGGCTGCGAGTTTCGCCCCCGGCCCCGAGTTCCAGCGCGATCGGCACCATCCCCGCCATTGTTGAAATGGAGGTCATCAGAATCGGACGCAGGCGCGTCACCCCGGCTTCGACGACTGCTTGCCGCAGGGATTTACCCTCCTGTTTGGCCATGAGGGCGTAGTCCACCAAGAGGATAGCGTTTTTCGTTACGAGGCCCATGAGCAATACAATGCCAATCAGCGCAAAGAGGCCCAGCGGCTTTTGGGTCACCATCAGCCCCACCAGCGCGCCGCCGATAGAGAGGGGCAGTGCCATCATTACCGCTAGGGGATAGAGGAAGCTGTTGTAAAGCAGTACTAACACGGCGTAGATCATCAGCACCGCCGTGCCGAGGGCGAGGCCAAAGCGACTAAAGACATCGCGCATGATTTCGGCATCACCGGAGGGTTCTTGGGTGACGCTGGGGGGTAAATTTTGCATCGCGGACAGTTGGTTCACCTGCTCTAGAGCCTGACCGAGGGTAATGCCCTGGAGGTTGCCGCCGATGGTGACCTGGCGAGCCCGGTCGAAGCGGTCGATTTGGGCGGGTCCGCTGCCGAACACCACATCAGCGACGGCAACCAAGGGGACGAGTCGCCCATCTTGGCTGGGCACCCGGAGTTGTTCGAGGGTGTTGATTTGGTCGCGAAATTCAGGCGCGATTTGAACGCGGATGGGGATTTGGCGATCGCCCAAAGTGAATTCGGCCAAGTTCGCATCAGTGTCGCCCAGGGTCGCCAGAAAAGCCGTCCGGGCAATGCTTTGCACCGAAACCCCCAGATCCGAGGCCCGGAGCGGGTCGGGGCGAATCAAAATCTCAGGCTGCACCAGGCTGGCGCTGGACGAGACTTCCACGAGGCCAGGGATGTCGCGCATTTGTCGGGTCAGCGCGTCGGAGGCTTCGCGGAGGGCGATCGGGTCTTCGCTTTTGAAGATGATGGTGACATCCTTGCTGTCCCCTGATGCACCCTGGCTTTGAAAGCTGATGCGGGTTCCGGGGATGCGCTGAAAGACTTCTCGGGCCTGCCGTTCAAAGTCTCGCTGGGAGATGTTGCGTTCGTTGCGGGGTTTGAGGCGCAGGTACAGGGTGGCTTCGTTGACTCCATTGTCTCCCCCTTCTGTCGAGAGGATGGAGGCGACGGCGGGATTGTCGAGCAGGTCTGCGGCAACGCGCTCGGTCACGCGGCGGGTTTCGGCCAGGGTTGAGCCCGGCGGCAGCTCAACGGTGGCGGTCGAAAGTCCGGCATCGCTGGTTTCAAACAGGCTGGTGGGGATGTAGGGCACCAGCATGAGGCTGCCGACAAAGAAGGTGAAGGCGATCGCAAGGGTAAACAGGCGATGGCGCAAGCCCGCCCGCAGCAGAGTGCGATAGGGGCCGCGATCGCGATATTCCCCTCTGCTGCCATTGCCATTCCCGTTGCCGTTGCCATTGCCGTGCTCCACCAGACTTAGACTGGGCTTCGAGGTCAGCAGATAGGCCGACATCATCGGCGTCATCAATCGTGCCACCACCGTCGAAAACACCGTCGCCGTGGCCACCGTCACCCCAAAGGGTTGGAAAAACTGTCCCGGCACCCCGCCCATAAACGCCACAGGAATAAACACCGCCACGATGGTTGCCGTGGTTGTCAGTACTGCGAGCCCCACCTCAGCGGTGGAGTCCAGCGCGGCTCGAAAGGGCGGTTTGCCCATGCGGATGTGGCGCTCCACGTTTTCAATTTCAACGATCGCGTCGTCCACCAAATTCCCGACCGCCAGGGTCAGGGCCAGCAGGGTCATGCTGTTGAGGGTGTAGCCAAACCAGTCAAGCACCAAAAACGTGGGAATGATGGACAGGGGCAACGCCGTCGCGGTGATCAGCGTGGCGCGCCAGTCTCGCAAAAACACGCCCACCACCACCACCGCCAGCACGCATCCCAGAATCAGGGCGTCGATGGAGGACTGGTAAGAGTCGCGGATATCCGTTGCCAGGGTGAAAATTAGCTCAAACTGAATATCGTCGGGCAGGGTTTCTTGGAGCCGGGCCACTTCGGCCCGCACCCCCTCTTCCACCGACACCAGCACGCTGCCCGTGCTGCGTCGCACTGAAAAAGCCACCACGGGCTGATTGTTGAAATAGGCAGACTGTCGTGCTTCGGCATAGCCACTTTCGACGGTGCCCAGGCTATTGAGGGGCACGGCTGTGCCGTTGGGAAGCTGAATGCGGTAGCTGGCCAGGGCTTCGACGGTGGGGGCGCTGCCCAGGGTGCGCAACCCCTGTTCTTGGGTGCCGATAGTGGCGCGTCCGCTCGGCAGATTGATGTTGAAGGCGCGGATCTGGTCGTTGACTTGGGTGGCGGTGATGCCGAGGGCGTTGAGCTGGCGCGGGTCAAGCTCGACGCGAATTTCGGGATCGACGCCGCCAATGCGGTTCACTTGGGAAACGCCATCCACCGCCAGCAGGGCGCGGCTGATGGTGCGATCAACGAGGTCGCTGAGTTCTTCGACCGATCGCTGGCTGGAGGTGACCGCATAGGTCAGAATTGGCCCGCCGCTGAAGTCAAACCTTCGAATTACCGGGTCTTGGGCGTCGGCGGGGAGGTCTTGGCGAATGCGGGCGATCGCGTCGCGAACGTCATTGGTGGCGCGATCGCTGTCTGTCCCCAAAGCAAAGTTGATGACCGTTGTTGAAACGCCATCGGCGATGGTGGAGCGCAGTTCGTCGATGTTGCCCAGCCCAGCCACCGCGTCTTCGACGGGTTTGGTAATCTGGGTTTCCAGTTCTTCTGGCCCCGCCCCGGTTTGGTTAACGGTCACCACCACGGCGGGAATGTCGATGTTGGGGTTCAAATCAATGCCCAACTGCCCAAAGGACACCAGACCCGCGACGCTCAGCACCAAGAAGAGCACCAGGGTTGGGATGGGGCGGCGAATTGACCAGCCAGAAATGTTGAAGGACATGGGAAAGCCAGCAAGAAGGGTTGAGCGAACGGGGCGGGAAACGCGGTCATGCCATCTGCCACATGGGTCGGAAGGCGGGAAAAGGGCGCGAAGGGCGTCAGAGGCGGTCGGCCACGGTGACGCGATCGCCCGGTTGCACATAGCTTGCCCCCGCGACGATCACCCGTTCCCCCGGCTGCACGCCCGACACAATTTCTACCTGGGACTCCGTGGCTCCGGCGGGCGTGGTGCGGCTGCCAATTTCGACGAGGCGTGCGATCGCCGTGTCATCTTCCCCCAGCACCAGCACCTGTACCGTGCCATCAGGCTGGGGTAGCACTGCCGAGGCAGGTAGGGTCAGCCCTGTGCGAGTGCTGATCTGAATGTCTGCGGTCAAAAACATGCCTGATCGCAGGCGATCGCTTGCAGGCAATCCAATAATTACCCGCGCCGTCCGGGTTGCAGCATCCACCAGGGGCTCAATCTTTTGCACCGTCCCCTCACCCTGAATGCTGCGGTCTGTACTAGAAAAAACCCGCACCGGAGCCCCCAGCGTCACCTGTTCAAGCTGGATCTGGGGCACCTCGGCGGCTAGCTCCAACTGCCCACCGCGAATCAGCGTCACCACACCGTTCCCCGTCGAAGACACATCGCCCACGCTGGCGGGGCGCTCGGCCACCACCCCTGGGGATGGGGCGCGCACCACCGTGTAGGTCAACTGAGTCCGCAACCGTTCCAGGTCAGACTGGCGGCTGCGCACCGTGGCTTCAGCGCTTGCCAGGCTGGCCTGGGCCACCCCCACCGCTTCCCGAGCCGTCGCCGCCTGGGTGGCGCGGCTGTCGAGTTCCTCAGCACTGACCGCTCCCTGGGCCTGGAGCGTTTGGTAGCGGTTGAGGTTGGTTGAGGCTTCGTTGAAGGTGGCCTGGGCCTGGGCCAAGGAGGCGCGCTGCTGGGCCACTTGGGCCGTGGCGACATCAATCTGGGCTTGGGCCTGCTGAATTTGGGTGCGCAGGTCGGCGTCATCCAAAATGACGAGGGGCTGACCAGCGGCAACGCGATCGCCCACCTCCACTAACACCTCGCGAATTTGCAGCCCGCCAATCTGCGGCGTCACGGTCAACAAATCAGCGGGCTGTACGGTACCCGTCACCGTCAATACATCCGCCACCGTCCCCGACTGCACTGTTGCTACCGTCACCGCTTGGCGGCTGGCCTCGCTCTCAGCGGGGGGCGCATTTGTGATTGGCTCGGAGGATGACCCACCCAAGATTTGTGTGCCAATCACCGCGATCGCGACCCCAATGCCAATGCCGATCACCAGGTTGCGGGTGCCGCCGCCGCGCTGGGGTGGCAGTGGCTCAGCACTTGCGCCGAAAGCAGCGCCCTGCGTCATTGGGTCTACGTCTTGCTGTGACACCACAGTGGGATCTCCTAAACAGAACGAGTCCCCGTCGTGGGGACGGGGATCACACTCCTAATGTTAAGCAATATTGCTAAGCCAATGATGGCATACGACTAAACTAAACGGTTAAAACGGGTGTCGAGTTCCACTAAGTCGAATACGTCGAAGGATTTTGACAATGCGACGAGGCGCGCTCATTGTTTAGCAAAATAACGGCGATCGCAGGGGCATAATCATCGGACGCACCGCTGAGAAATACAGCTCCTCATCCTCGACCGGGCAGAGTTTGACCAGAGGCTGTACCCAGGCAAGTTGCCAGGGATGTGATCACAGCTTCACGCCCCTATCCGCCAGCCCGCGTTACAGACCTGAGGGTTTCACGCGGTAAGGAATTTCTTCGATTGGGAGGTTATTTGTATCCCAGTCGGCATAACGCAACTGCAATCGCTTTTCCCCTCGATAATCGACGAGGCGACCGCCGTACTTGTCGGCTTCGGTGCCGAGGCTCTGGATGCGAATTTTGCCGTTAAAGACGGTGGCACGAGCGAGATAAATGACGAGATCATCGCGAGAGGGACGGTTGACGGTGGTGCTGGCAGTGAGGTGAGCCAGTCCCCGTTCGTCCATCTCTTGGGAAACTGCCATCGCTGTGTCGCGGATTCCCCGAATTGCCACCAAAATAGCCGCGACTGCCATCGTGATATCGACGCCGTCTTCGGTCAAAATTTGGTGGTTCGAGAGGTAATGGAAGTTGCGTTCTCGCAGGTCATCGCGGATGCGACGGTGGATCAGATTTGCCGGGTGGTAGTGGGTAAGGGCACCGACGATCGCACCACAGGCGGCTCTGGGTTCTCGCCACGGAGCCTCGCGGGTTTTGCCGTAGACCTGCTGTCCGTTTTCGCGCAAGCGTCCGACGTGGGTTTTGAGGTCGATCGCGGCGAGGGAAATGGACTGTGGGTTGCCCTCATAAACCCGGCGCTTCAAGGTTTCATCGAGTTCGTGAGCGACGGTGACATGGGCTAAGGTTGCACCGTTGTCGGTGCCTCCCCCGGCTGGGAAAAAAGCTTCGAGCTTCAGTTCCCCAATTTCCGACAGCGTGGCAAACCGAGCCGCGACGACATCGCGATAGCGTTTTGTCGCCTCGCCTTGATGCACGCGATCGCCACAATTGGTGTACGCCAGCGTCGTCACTACGCTGGGTAGGCTCATGTCGGCCCCGCAGGCTTTCATATCGGTGTCGCTCGTGGCGGCAAATTGCAGTTCATCGCGCAGAAGCTGTAGGCCGTGAATCAGCGCGTAGCGATCGCTCACAATTTCATTGAGGTAATTGTGATAAGCATTGCGCTCCATCCCAAAGCTCGCGCCGAGTTCCCAAAATCGCTGGATCCTCGCCTCCGTCGGTGCAGGATCAAAAGGTACGGACATGGCGATCACCCCCTCCACGCGGCAGGTCGCTGCCTTAATCATGCCACCGGATATTATGTATGGCCCTGGCTTCTAACGATTGAGTTCAGCGGCGGTAGAAAACCTGAAAGTTCTTGATAGATATAACGAACTATCGCCGCTGCAAAGATTTGCTATGTTTTAATACTTCGCTGCTCTAGAAGAGTTTTCATCATCTTCAGCCCACGTCCTGGTTCACGGTGGTGCTACAGAGGTAATGATGCGTTGTTGTGGTAGATGAAGTGCCACAACAAGCCAAGGTGATGCCGCAGGCTCTTGGAAAATGCCAAACTCCGCCTCATGAACCCGGAGACGCGCTGACAAAGGGGACAGTTGCATCGCTCAATATCGCGGGGTTTGCCGCCGTCTTTGGACACCACTCGATGCCGTTTGGATGGCAGCCCCCCTGATATGCCTCCCAGGCATCGGTGTCGAGAACCGCGCCCTGTCGATAACCTGACGGCAGCGATCGCCAAGGCTGCTGAGCGCTGTCTCGCCCACGACGGCCAACATGCGCCCCAATCATCTCGCCGGCGGCATCTGGGGCAAGCCACACCCACGGCTGATTGCCTTTGTTAGACAAATGACCAGAGTTCATCTTGATGTTGCGATCGCGCGACAAAAAGATAATTGGTAACAGCCCAGGTTGCGGCGGCGGGCACGGGTGACTAGTTCCAGAATGGTGTGGGCGTTGGCGAAACTGTGGATCTCGGCAAAGGTAAATTCAACTGACCACAACACGATAAGCCTTTAGGCAAAAACAACTCAAAGGCTTGCCCCCACCCACTCATTCACCCTGCTGCGCGATCGCGAGGAGTTTTGCTGCCACGGCCTCATCCACCGGCATCACCGACAGACGGTTGCCGCGCCGCACGACCCCCAATTCCTCCGGGGTGAACTGGGCCTTGAGCTGATCCAGGCTGATGCCCGCGGCAAAGGTTGCGAGGTAGCCCACCTTTACCGTGCGCCAGCGGGGATCCTCAGGGTTTGACTTGGGATCGTAGTATTTGCTGTGGGGATCAAACTGACTCGGATCGACAATATCCGCCTTCACAATTTCCATCAGCCCGACGATGCCAGGAGGTTTGGTATTGGAGTGGTAGAAAAAGGCGCGATCGCCCACCGTCATCGATCGCAAAAAGTTGCGGGCCTGGTAGTTGCGCACGCCGTCCCAAATTTCGTGGCGATCGCGGGCCAAGTCTGCAATGCTGTAAACATCCGGTTCAGACTTCATCAGCCAATAGCGCATGGGGCGTGAGCGTCTCCAACAGGGCAGCGTGAACGGGAGTCGTGGGGGAAAGGGTAACCCGTCGCCCCGCGATCGCGGGGACAAAGGTGACAAGGAGCGCATCGGGCGGCAGGGTACCCAGACGCTCGGCCCATTCAATCGCCACAATCCCCGGTGGATATTCTATCCCGTCCCAGTAGTGCGCCAGGTACAGACTTGCAACATCGGCGGCATTGAGGCGGTACAAGTCCATGTGATAAAGGGGCGATCTCCCCTCTACATATTCGTTCACCAGGGTAAAAGTGGGGCTGTCAATTTCATCGCGAATGCCCAACCCACGTCCAATCCCCTTGACGAGGCTGGTTTTGCCGCTGCCCAGATCGCCATTCAGCAGCAGCACCGTCGGACAGGGTAGGTGTTGCCCCAGCCATCGCCCCAAGCGATCGGTAGCCGCTATGTCGGGCAGATCTATCGTGGTGGCCGAAAATTCAGTCATGCTTCCCCCGCGATCGCCGTGCTTGCCCATTTTCCCAGAGCACGATAATCTCGGCCAGATTTCAGAGGGTTAAGCAATGCTTCACCGCCTCATCTCCTAATTTTCCTCAGAACCCGGGACTGCAGACATAGCGCGGCGATCGTGGGGGCGTTGCCACAGGGCCGGATCAGGGCCGAGGGGAATGATACCGCCGGGGTTGAGGGGAAACAGGTTGCCGTAGTAATCGCGCTGAATGGTGACAAAGTCGCAGGTGGCGGCGACGCCGGGCTGCTGATACAGGTCGCGGGCGTAGGGCCACAGGTGAGCATAGTCGCGCAGGTGGGCGCGATCGCACTTAAACAGACCGTGATACACCGCATCAAATCTCGCGAGGGTTGTAAATAGGCGAACGTCTGCCAGGGTAATGCGATCGCCACACAAGTATCGATGGTCGGCCAAATGGGCATCAATGGCGTTGAGGGTGTCAAACAGCAGCGTGCAGGCTTCGGTGTAAGCCACTTGGGTGCGGGCAAAGCCGCAGCGATAGACGCCGTTATTGATGGCGTGGTAGATGCGATCGCCCCAATCATCAATCCGCGATCGCAGGGCTTCGGGATACAAGTCCACATCAGGACGAGCGGCGCAGTCGTTGAACGCGGCATTCAACAGCACAATGATGTCGGCGCTTTCGTTGTTGAGGATGGTGCGGGTGTGGGTGTCCCACAGTACAGGGACGGTGCTGCGTCCGGCATAGCCCGGCTGTGCCGTGCGGTAGAGGTCAGGCAGCGATCTCCAGCCCACACGGTCATCCACAAACCGCCACATCCCTTCATCAGGGGATGGCTCAACAATCCACAGGGGAAGGGCGGATTCTAGGCCCTTGATCGCCCGAACCACTAGCGTCCGGTGCGCCCAGGGGCACCCCATGCCCACAATCAGGCGATATCGCCCCGGTTTTGCCCCCTCAATGGCGTCCAATCCCTGGCGAAATTCACTGTTAGGCCGTACATAGGCACCGGCAGCATCGGTTGGGGCCAGCCGCGCCATCATGATTTGCCAAAGCGTCTGCCAGACCGTTTTACCGAGTTTGACCACAAGACCGGGGGGCAGGCTGGCTTTTGGCATGGTGCAGAAGTTCACAACAGCATGGGAAAGGGAGAATCCAGCGGGTTACTGGGTCGGTGGATTCAGGTAAACGATCATCTCGCTGACGGTAATGCCGAGGGAGTCGAAGCTGGGGTTATCTGAGTCAAACAGGCGATCGCCCGTCACCGCCAGATAGGCATCCCCGGCTTGCTCGGCGGCGGTGCGGCTGGGCTGCACGCGCAGAATCAGCGACCCGTAATAGTTGGCGAGTTGCGTATTTTCGAGGACGATGGTGCCACCATAGTCCCAATCAAACCCGTAGAGCTGAAACGGCCCCAGAATGGCTTCCAATTCCGCAAAGGTGGTGCCAATGCCGATGCCTTCTGGGGTTTGCCAGTCGGAGCCAAAGTCTTTGACCGTGGCGGGGCGATCGCGGCTTTCGTCTACCCAAATCACAGAGAACGACTCCGCTGGCCCGAGATTCGCCCGCGTGCCAAATTCCGTAAAGCCCTCCCCGACGGGAATATCGCCATCTTCCAGGGCTTCTTCGCCAAATTGCGCCGCCAGGTCTGCGCGGCTGGTGTCGCGGGTGATGGGGCCAACGCGCACGCCGGGCTCGATGATGCGATCGCCCAGCAACTTTGCCGCCCCCTCAGCATCTGCATCCGGCGTTTGGGGTGCAGCAGTGGGTGCCGACTCTGGCAATTCTGTCTCGGTGGAAGGTTCCGTTGGGGTCGCATCCGGGGTGGGGGCGTCCGCTTCCGGTGATCCTCCACAGGCGGTCAACACTGCAACCGCGATCGCCAAAACCGCGCCCGTTTGCCATGTGACCATCGTCTTAGCCTCTTGTATCAGACATCCTTCGATTGTGATGATAACGAGTGTCTGCTAGGCTCTCCCCAAACCTTTCTGATCTGCAAATCTTTTGAATAGGTTCATGCTGAAGGTCAGGGTGGGGGGTTGAGAAAGCCCACCCGCTGGGTCGTGTCTCCTCGATATCATCGGAACCCGAACCCCCGCTGCCATGCTGTTGTTGTGCTGTTGTCATGTCGGAACGATTTCCCCTGATGCGAGCCGTTGTCCTCTCGACGCCTGGAGATGCAAATACGCTGACCTGTCGTGAGGTTCCGATTCCTGAAATCCAGTCAGAAACAGAGGTACGGGTGCGCCTCAAGGCGGCGAGCGTCAACCCGGTGGATGCCAAAATCCGCCAGCGTGGCCCATACCTGAATGCTAACGAACCTGCCATTTTGGGGTGTGATGGGGCGGGCATTGTGGAATCTGTGGGGGCTGGGGTGCGGCACTTTAGTCCGGGGGATGCGGTGTTTTTTTGTAGCGGCGGGCTGGGGGGCGATCGCGGCACCTATGCGGACTATGCGATCGTGGACGAATCCCATCTGGCGCTGAAACCCCCACAGCTCAACTTTGTGGAAGCGGCAGCGGTGCCCCTCGTGCTCATCGCTGCGTGGGAAGCCCTCTACGATCGCGCGGCAATAACAGCGGGGCAGCGGGTTTTGATCCACGGCGGTGCGGGGGGAGTCGGCCATGTGGCCCTGCAACTGGCTAAATTACGCGGGGCGGTCGTGGCCACCACCGTTCGGGATGAGGCCCAGGCCCAACTCGTCGCTCAGTTGGGGGCCGACCACTGCATCTACTATCCACGTATTGAGTTTCGCGAAGCCATTCGAGTCTGGACCGAAGGCCAGGGTGTGGATGTGGTGCTGGATACGGTGGGCGAGCCTGTGCTGTCCCAAAGCTTTGAGATCACCCGCTTGGGCGGCCAAGTGATTACGTTGCTGGCTCCCACGGCAGAAACGAACTGGGCGATCGCCCGCACCCACAACCTCCGAGTCGGGTTTGAGCTAATGCTGACGCCTGCACTGCACGGGCTGTCAGATGCCCGCCGCTACCAAACCAAGATTCTTGAGTCCTGCAAACGCTGGGTTGAAATAGGCCAGTTTCAAATCCACATCGGTCACACCTTTCCGCTAGAGGCGGTGGCTGACGCGCACCGATGGATCGAGTCTGGCGATGGCATTGGCAAAACAGTGCTGATAATTGATTCCAATGCGGGCGATCGCTGAAGTCACGCTCGCAGCTCCTGATCCCACGGCGTTGTCTCAATCGCAGTGCATAGAACCACCGCAGATGTTGCGAGGGAGCAGTTCTCTGAGGCGTCTCTGAGAAAGCGTTTTGCAGAAAGATTGAAATACAACACCGTGGGGGAAGATGCGGGCGCGATCGCGGGTTTCTCCCCATCGCAGGGCTTCTCTCCGAACACGATTCAGTGCAGCTATTCGGGGATCGATAGCCCCTGGTAGGGAATGCGCTCCGTCGCGAGGCGGTAGTCTGTCAGGGAGAGACTTTGCATCCAGGCATCCAGCGCCACGCGGAGATCATCCCGCCCTCGGAAGCTTTCTAAGCGATAGCAGGTTTGGCCGTTTTGCACGACCACGAGGGTGGGCAGCGTCGTCAGCCGAAAGTGGTTCGCCAGCTTGAGGTTATCGTCCGCATTCACCGACACCAACCGCACCTGCCCCTCCCATTCACCTTGGAAGCTCTGCAACAGCGGCTCAATCATCCGACAAAGCCCACACCAGGGAGCCCAAAAGTGAATCAGTACCGGAATTGGCGATCGCAAGACCTCGGCGTTAAAGGTCGATTCATTAACCGATAGAGACATGGTGATTTTATAAAAAGTGCTAAAACTTGCTTTTGGGATCATTGTATCGGAGTTGAGAATCTGGACAATCCACGCGATGGAATTTGTCGGCTTCCCGTAACATAGATAACCTTTTAATTTTTTCTAAGGAATTGTTCGCCAGGGATCAGAAAAGGGAGGCGGCTTTGGGATCATGGAGTTTGGGCTCGGATTGAGTGCGAATCCACAACGGGGTCGGAGGTTTTCTAAGCATTTGTGCTTATGCGGACAGATGGATTCGCGGTGATCCAGTGAGGTTATTCCAAAAATCTGTTCAAGAATTGGGCCGATCGCAGGATGGCGCTCATCTTGTGCAACGTTTAAGCATCATTTTCTTAGGGAACAGATTAGCACCTGAGAAAATTGTTTTTTGGGTCGATTCAAACTTCACAGTTCCTCTCCAGGAACGCCCCTTCAGCGGAGTGTCGAATCGGTTCAGGATCAACTCAAGTTCTGTCGGTTCGGTTGGGTTGAATTGTGAGGGACTTGGCCCTTCAAAATTTCCCTGGCAAACCATAGAGAGCTGCCCGGAGCAAGACGCTACCACGCGATCGCTTGGGTTGCCCCAATCAGCTTGGGATGCACCCACCAAAAACCCAGCACAAACAAGGCGATGCCAACGTAGGCGGGGCGCAGAAACTCCATTGGTTTGAGGGATTGGCGACCCTGGGCGATCGCCAAAAACGGAATGACGGAGGTGCGCGCCTTCACCGCATCAAAGGCTTCGCCATAGCGCGATCGCCAGCGGCGATCGCCATGCCACACCGCAAACAGGTGATGGGCAATCAACCCCGCTGAGGTGACCACCATAAACGTGGTGCCGAGCCAGAGGGTGTGGGCAATGCACCAAATGACCTGGCCAACCATTTGGGGATGGCGGGTAATGCGAATGATGCCGGTTTCATAGAGGTGAACCTGGGGCTTTTGTACGGCGGCAATTTCCAGCAGGTTAAACGTTGCGGGATACAGAAAAATAAAGGAAATAGCAGACAGCACCCAGACCGCCGTCGTCATCCCGGGGACGCCCTGCACGTTCCATAACTGCGCGCCGTCGTAGCGATGGTTGATGAAATAAATAATCAGCGTGGTGGCGAGGGGGATGCTAACCAGGGCAAAGAGGACGCGGTAGGCGCGGGCTCCAATCAGGGCTTCGCCCTTGGGACGGAGCGCGGCGAGGCCACTGTGGGCGATCGCGAATATCACTAACAGCCCCAGCATGATGCCGTGACTGGGGGTTAACCAAGCGGGAACTGCCATGAATGTCTCGAAGTGTAACGAAGTCTCTGGCTCTATCCTACGGCCTTATTGAGCCGTGTACCGCCGGTGCGTTCCACAGGGCTGATCCCAA
>JACYME010000084.1 GCA_015272155.1 Leptolyngbyaceae cyanobacterium T60_A2020_046 | reverse complement strand
GCGCCCTGGGGCTGCACGAGAAATCCTTCGCGGGGGCCGCTGCTGGTCTGAAAGGCGACCGGGTTGACCTGCACGCGGTTGGCCTCGGCGACCTCAGCATTCAGGGTAGTGATTTGGCGCGGGGTATCGCTGCCATCCAAGCGCACGGAGAAGATCTCGGGCGGCTGCGTCACAGAAGAAAAGGCATAGAATACCTGACTGCCGTCTTGGCTAATGCGCCACGCTTCAAAATCGACGCTGCCGGGGGGAAGGGGGAGCGATCGCAATTCCCCCGTCGTCAACTCATAGCGATAGAGGTGGCGGTTGGTGCCCACAGTGGCATGGAAGAGGATGGTTTCTTCATCGACAAATCGCCCGACATTTTCCAACGGCCCTGCCAACTCCGGCGCTTCGATAGTGGCCAGAGGCCTGCCATCGAGGTCAAAAACCCGATAGTACGATCGCTTGGGATAGAGATAGGTCGGGTATTGCCGTCCTTCTGGGTGACCTGGCTCCAAATATTTCACCAGCACGCGCTGACCACTGGGGCTGATGTCGGCCCCGGCCAGCACGTGCCCGCCATTGGTAGCGGCCTGGAATTCTAGCCGCAGTGGCGTCGCTTGGGTAAAGTCGTACACGCGCAGCACGCTCTGTGCCAAAAAGGGATTATCCGCGGGGGGAATGCGCCCCAGGGCATCTTGGTTCACAGGATCAGCGAGGTTGGGGCTGTAGGGGGTGCGATCGTATAGCTTGTGTTCTTCAACAGCGGAGGTCACGAAGGCTACCTGTTGCCCCGTGGCCGACCACGCCGGGGGCTGAATGGCCATGCCCTCTGGAATGCGGGAAACTTCGACGCGATCGAGCGATCGCAGCGACACCGTGTAAATCACATCCTCTTCCCCGGCATAGACCCGCAGGGCAAAGCGCGAAAAATCGGGGGCTGCGCCGAGAATTTCCCCCGATTCGTCCTCCGTGGGATAGACCGACGTGCGCGACACAATGCCCGTTTTGCGATTCAGCGAAACAATTTCCCACGGGCCAAAGATATTTTGCTGCACAAAGCGAATGGTGCTGTTATCGACCCATCGAATGGGCACCGTCGGGCTCAGCACCTCGGAACTGAGGGCGATGGACTCTTCCAGTTCCCCGGTGCGCAGGTTGAGAAAGTTGACCCGCCAGTCAGACTGGCTGAGGCGATCGAGGGAGGCTACCACCAGGGTGGACTGATCGGGGCTGATGTCACTGAGAATGAGGGGCACCCGCGCGGTTTGCAGAATATCAAGGCGGGCTTGTTCCGCTTCGCTGAGGCTGGGGAGATCTGTTGTGGCCCCGTTAACGGACACAATTTCAGCCGTGGCCGGGGCGATCGCCGTTCCTGTCACCGTTGCGATCGCCACCAGCGATCGCAGAGCCGCAGATTTCCACCCCGTCCAGCGATCCCGGTCGCGGGGGAAGGTCAGGCTTCGGTGAAATGAAGGGGAAATCGAGGGGGGCAAAAAGCGCGTGCGCACTGCCAAAAGACGCCAAACCAACACCGGGCGAGTCACGGTCATTAGAGCCTTGTGTCCTACATGGGGCGTTGGGGCGGTGATGCACAACGCCGGATTCCTCGTTATACCCTACGGGTTGCAGGACACGTGGTGCAGAATCATAACGTTTTCTTTGCGCGCACTCCGCAGCGATCGCAGTTCGGCCTTTAATCTCTCCAGAGATCTCCCCAGACCAGTCCAGCCCCTAGGGGAGGCGATCGCTGAGAGAGGTGATCCCCGGCAGCTTAATCGACTTGCCCTGCAATAGGCGAATCATCAGCCACAGGTTTGTCAAGAAGTAGCCCGTCGTTGCCAGCAGGCTGGTGACCAACAGGCGAGGCATAGCGGGTTCAAAGACCTGGGCTCCGGTGCCTGCCATGCAATACACCGCGAGCCATGCCAGAGCCAGGGCGATCGCCGTGCGGCTGACGGTTTCCTCTCGGCGGCTGCCCTGGTGACGATAGCGACTCCAGAGGGCTGGAAAAAAGCCAAAAATCGGCACCAGGTAGATCACCAGCTTCAGGGTTTCCAGGGTGGTTTCGGGGTCAGGTTTTGAGGGTGCCATCGCAGGAACTCCGGTGCAGCGGGACAAATCGGGCAGCGCTGGGGAACCCCCTAGGCGCGATCGCCAAAAATTAGGTTTAGGCGCTGCTGTGAGGCCGCCAACGCCTCAGCGGGATCTTCGCCTAGCAGGGTGGCCTCAATAGCGCGCCCAAAATTCTCAGAGAGTTGAGCATACCCCGGAATGGTTGGGCGAGACTGGGCCGACTCCATTTGGTTCAAAAATACTCGGACGATTGGGTTTTGATCTAAGAAGTCTTGATAGGCCTGACTCTGGCGCACCTGCAAATTCACCGGCAAAAAGCCCGTCTGAATGGCCCACTCCGTCTGAAAGTCTGCCCCCAGAACATACTCAAAAAATTGCTGGGCAGCCTCGCGCTTCGCCGGATCCTGAGTGCAGAGAAAGAAATTTTCGCCCCCCAAAACCGCCGCCGAAACCTGAGCCCTCGGCAAGGGAAAGACATCAAAATCAATGCCTGCCCCCTGCATTTGCGCCAGCGTCCAAGGGCCGGTGATTTGCATGGCGGCGTGCCCAGTCAAAAAGCTATCGACTTCAAAGCCTCGCTCGGGCGGCGACAACACGGCGCTGCCATCCTGCACCAGGGCTTTGGCAAAGGTCAGGGCCGCGATCGCGCCCTCATTCACCAAGTCAGGCTGGCCTTCACGGCTCAGCCATCCCCCCGCGCTGTAAACAAACGGCAACCATACAAAAACGTTCCATTCCCCCTTGCCCAGGGAGAGGAAAATGCCGTGCTGATCAGTGCGCCCATCGCCCGTGGTGTCTTGGGTGAGGCGCTGGGCAGCTTGGCGCAGGTCGTCCCAGGTTTCGGGCAGGGTTTTAATCCCGGCCTGCTGGAACAGGGAAGGACGGTAAAACACGGCGGTGTTGTTCGCCCCAAAGGGAACTGACCAAACCTCATCCTCAAAGGTCATGGTGTCGATCAGGCTGGGATCAAGCTGGGTCTTGAGGGGAGAGGCGTTGAACCAGGCCGTGAGGGGCGCGATCGCGTTGAGTTC
>JACYME010000009.1 GCA_015272155.1 Leptolyngbyaceae cyanobacterium T60_A2020_046 | reverse complement strand
GTGAGGAAGAGGACTTTGAGGAATAATGGCGATCGCGCTGACAATTCGTTGGTCGCGTGATCCTGTGACCGTTTTTTGGCTTGCTGTGTTGCCATTACCCCATGGGTTGTCCCAGTAGTGGGCGATAGTTGTGCCGCTCGCATAGGCCCATCGCTCCGCACCTCAATGCATTGACGTTGACGGCAAGTTTTGGCTGGGATGGTGCGATCGCGCCCATCGATTCATAAACGAACGAATCATAAACGAACGAAATACGAAAAAACCAGTCCCTGCAAATATCAATACCCCAGCAGAGGATTACCGCTGCTTCCAGTATCGTCTCAATTTTTTCAAAAAAGACCTGTGTGGGCAATTTTGGTCTTTAATAAACGCAGCCATTGATGGTCTGCGATGTCTTGTGCTGAGCACCCGACAACCGACTCAGCCTGGTTTAAACTGCAAAGGTCAGGTTTTGACATGTCTCTACCCTTCATTTTAGAAATCGCCATTGGACTGATCTTCATCTATCTCATCTTGAGCTTGCTCGCGAGCGAAATTCAGGAGGTGATCGGCACTCTCTTGCAATGGCGGGCAGAGCACCTCAAGCGATCGATTGAAGTGCTGCTTGCAGGGAACGATCGCGATAGCAAAGAGGCAGCCCAAGCCCTGGCCGATCGCATCTATGTCACTCCCCTGATTCGGAGCCTCAACCAAGAAGCGACTGGCCCCATCGGACGCAGTTTTCGCCTCATCAGCCATGCGATTGGTACGGTCTATCACGCCGTGACTCGCACTCGAAATATTTTTGGGCAGAGCACCAGCGGCCCATCCTATATTCCCTCTGAGGTGTTTGCAGATACGCTACTGCACGATTTGCAGCTAGAGTCTGTGCGGCAAGTTGTGGTAGACACGCGCCTCCGCCGTTTTATCGAGGAGCGCCTGCTACTGCCCATTAATCACATTGTTAACGATCTCCGGGCTAGCACGGCAAATGAGTTTTTGCTCAATGCTGAGTTGCGTCAGCTTGAGCAATCGATTGGTCAAATTGTTCAAGACTTTCAAGAGCACCGCACAACCCTAGCGGATACCCTCGATCGCTTGCTTGATCGCCTTGAGGAGTTTGCCCAAATGGCGCAGGATGTCCTGCCAGATAATCATCATCTGACGGAAACCTTTATGCGGCGGCTACAGTATCTCAGGCGTGGGCTGAGCAACAGTGATTTTGACAGAAATGCCCTCCTACAAAAGCTGCGCCCCAATCTGACGGAACTGGTCACGATATTGGATGACGGCAGCGCGATGTATCGAGAATTTAAAGCGATCGCGGCGAAGGAAGGCGGTATTTCCCAAGCAATGTTTGAACGCTTGCAGCCTAAGTATGTGCCCCCCAGTCTGCGGATGAGCCTGACGTCGCTATCAGAGAAGGTTAAAACCCAGGTCAGCGAAGTTGAAAACGATCTTGTCCACCTGCGACAGGAAGTGGAAACCTGGTTTAACAATGGCATGGAGCGGGCGACAGGGGTCTATCGGCGGAATGCAAAAGCCGTCGCTATTTTGATTGGCATTGCGATCGCAGTTTCCCTGAATGCTGACTCCCTCCACATTCTCGATCGTCTTGCCACCGACCCCGCGATTCGCAGCGCTATCACCCAGGCGGCTGAGTCCTACACAGCAGCCAATCCCGACGCTACCCTTGCTGAACTCCAAACCGATCTCGAAGAGACACTCGACACCCTTCCGATTCCCATTGGTCGGCGTCCGATGGTGCTCGAACAGCAGCAAGCCGCTGAAGATAATTGGCATGTTCCGTTGATTCCACGGCGCTGGATAGGGTGGATCATCACAGGTTTTGCGATTTCAATGGGTTCAAATTTTTGGTTTAACCTACTGCGCAAGGTCGTTAATGTGAAAACCAGCGGGCAAGCGCCAAAGTCTAGCTAAGTCGCGCCCATCTTACTCGACCGTCGTGGGCTGGGGTTAGAGCGGCAGCGCCACATTGCGGGGTGACACAATTGGGAGCCACACCACAAAGGCCGTGCCTTGGCCTCGGTGGAAGGCCGGGTGCGATCGCAGTCCTGATTTTAAATCTGCGGGCAATGCCGTCAGTGGACTAAACAACTCGATCCTGCCATCCATTGCATCGATCAGATCTTGAACGATTGCGAGCCCGAGTCCTGTCCCCTCAATGGTGCTCTGAGCTTGAACGCCGCGATAATGCCGCTCAAAAATACGGCTTTGATCGATGGTCGGAATGCCGGGCCCGGTGTCGCCGATTAGGATTCCCTGATAGGCGCGATTCTCCTTTGATTTTGCGGCAATGACTTGGAGCCATACCTCAGCCCCTGGCGGAGAATATTTCAGCGCATTTTCTAATAAATTCGTGATCACTTCCTGAAGGGCGTTGGGATCCGCCAACACCAGATCGCGATCGCCCCTCAGATCTGACCAGAAGTGAATGTGTTTTGCTTCGGCCAGGGTGTCTACAGAAGCTAGCAGAGGCGCTAAAAGATCCGAGAGATGACAGGCTTTAACTACCACCTCACCGCTGACATGGCTGAGGGGCTGAACGTCAGAGGCGATCGCACCCCGGTCAGTCGTTGCACCATCCGCTTCTCCGGGCAAGAGCCGTTGCGGTTCTGTCTGGGCAGCATTCAGTGCCGCATCGGAGGCTTCTAGCGCCGCGTCAAAATAGCGCAGCAAATCCTTCATGCGATCGCTTTCTCGTAGCATATTCAGGGCGAGTCCGCGATTTTTATCCTCAGAAGAAAGACGCTTAAGTAACAACTTGCCAAAGGTTTGCAGGGCCGTGAGTGGATTTCGCAACTGATGCAAAAGTTCGTGGAAGCGCTCTGACTGTTGAGCAAAGATGTGATGCTCGTCTTGCATTTGAGCCTGCAACCATTGCCCCCGTTGATCTAGCACACAGGCCAACGCCAGAGTTTGAGCAAACCCCTCAAGCTGCTGCTGTTCCACTGGTTGCCAGGGTGGATTGGCGCGCCAACTGACCAAGACGCCCATCACCAAGCCATCATGCACCAACGGCACAACCGCCTGCTCTGGCGGAGGCAACTCCGCTGTCTGGTCGCCCTTTGCAGCGGGAGATTGCGCCTCTGGCAGAGCATCTTTTTTCGCAGCAATATTCTCTACCGGCGTAATATTTTGACGGGGCGTCATTGGGCCTGTTCTGTCCCCATGGGGATGATTTTCAGGCAGCAAAAAGGGGGGCTGAGAGAGGTTCTCTGCTGCGGCCTCAGTCCATTGTGTGTGGTGCGGATAGACAGCAATCGGCACCAGCTCAGGCAGGGCGCGATCGGCCCAGTTTTCCGCCAGGTAAACTGCCGTTGAATCGGCCCCTAAACTCTGTGTAATCAGAGATGTTTGCGCTTGGCACAGGGCAATAAACTCAGCGCTCGCAGGTCTCAGCATAGCCTCCGATCCCCGACCCCCTCGGGACTCGCCCCACGATGAGAGATGGTGGGTGTGAAATATAAAGTTTTGTCAAAGCGAGGGGACTTGTTTTCTCAGAATATCCGCAGCGATCGCTTGTCTAACGCGCGATCGCGCCATGCTTAAGCCCATCTTCCAAACCTTAAAGAGAAGTTGAAAATCTGATTTTCAACGGATATACTTTGCGAGGTTAAGGAAACTTGTAACTAGCACTACACTACTGGTTATAGACGAAAAAGGAGGTAGGCAGGTTGGCACGGAGACGTAAGCGCAAGAGCCGTCGTCGTTTAGAAGGGCGTCGTATTCTGGAGTGTGTCCCTCAATATAGCATCGAGAGTGGTACTGAAAAACCAGTAACCGCCGCCCGAAACTTTATTCAGTCCGAGGGGATTGCTCCCCCCGCATTGTTGCTTGTTAAGCGCAACGAGCATACAACCGACCGATACTTTTGGGCTGAGAAAGGGCTGTTTGGTGCCCAATATGTTGAAGAGAATCACTTTCTGTTCCCTAGTTTGAGAGCCCTCTTAAACGAAGAGGAAGAGGAAGTCGTTGGGTTGTCGAGCAAGTAAGCCCTGTGTGCTGAGTTCTTTTTGGTGCGATCGCGCTGAGTTTGATCAGATTGATTGCGGGCATTGCCTGGATAGCGTCAGCGCCAGCACAGTTTCAAACTGTGCTGGCGCTGATGGTTTAAACCAGTTTCTTACGATGCAATATCCGGTGTTTTTAGTCAGAGAAGGGCCGCTTGGGCCTAATGCCTAGTCTCGTTCTGTTGAGTCAGTCCGATAGGCGTCGAATCGGCATCGATCGCTCCATTACCAGAAGTTCATCTCGGTGGGCAGAAACCTCTAAGCGGGTTTCAGAAACTGTGGCATCCTCCCCGCCAGTGGATGAACCTTGAAGTTGGAACGACACAGCTTCGAGGCGTGTTGCCCCTCGGTGGTAGAACCATCCCGCTAGGGGAGATAAAAGCACGAGCCCCCATGGTAATGGCACGATCGTAGGAAACAAAATGCCCAATACTAGGGCGATACAAGTCAACCCCGTCGCGGCTAGTAGGGAAAGGAAGACTGCCAAAAAACGGCTGGCGCTCACTGTGCCCTCTAAGGTGATGCGGCTGTCATCGGGATTGATGTGCGTGACCCGATAGGCACGATCTGCAAAATAGGTTTGCAACCGCTCCAAAAGCGCTACATCCGCTAAGGGAGTGACATAGTGCGCCACTTCGGTTCGATCCTTTGTCGAAGCGCGAATAAAGAAAAACAGACCCACCATCAACAGCAGGGTGAGCAAAAAGGTTGAGGATAATACGGGATCGCGAAACGGCGCAAGCTCTGAGGTCATAGAAAAAAGAGTCGCAACATCACCAAAACAATTGTGGGCACTGCCGCTGGGTACTTAAAGATTTTCATCGCCGAACTCAGCAACGCGGTTGTTGCATCAGAAAAGATTGTAACGGGTCGAAGACGCTCAACATTCAACCCCAACCCATCGCCAAAATTTTAAGCACCGATCAAGCTCGGACTGACTGAGCAATCAGAGCCCAGAACTTCAGGCACACTCAGGAATATTTGCCCTCCGGTTGTCGATCTAGGGTAAACGCTCCACGATGGCAGGGGCACTCCCAACCCTACTCAGACGCTGTGCGGTTCTTTGGTACAGTGTCCCCCGGATAGGATGAAAGAAAGACCTGCGATCGCAGAGCATAGCGAGATGAGTGACGATAGCTTGCTGGCAGAGGTACAGCACCGAACCGCTGCCGCCCTAGCCACCGGGGCATTGCAGCCCATTCCTACAGAATTTACCATCTTAGAATCAGAGGGGGTGCAGTTCTTAGTTCGGATTGTGGCGAACTTGGTGGCTAAAGAGCAAGCTGCCCAAAAGCAGAAAGCCGCTGCGCAGCAGGGTAAGCCCGCTAATCCGTTTCTGCCCTATGAAGCGGAACTCTTTGTGCGGCATCTCTCGCCGACCCATGTGTGCCTGCTCAATAAGTTCAACGTGGTGGATCACCATATTTTGATGGTGACACGGCACTACGAGTCTCAGGATACCTGGCTAAATGCGTCAGATTTTGAAGCCCTGGCGCTGTGCCTTGCGGAAATTGATGGCTTGGGTTTCTATAACGGTGGGCGTCAGGCTGGAGCAAGCCAGCATCACAAGCATCTGCAATTGATTCCGCTGCCCTTTGCGCCGATGATGGCCCGCTTGCCTTTGGAGACGGTGGTTGAGCCTTATCTTCAGGGCGATCGCGTTATCGAAGTGGCCGCGCTACCGTTTCAGCATCGGGTGCGATCGCTCCAGTTTGACCCCAGGCACTTGTCCACCACGGTAGAGGAATTGCTGAACGCTTATCGTGCTGTCATGACTAGCCTTGGCCTCTCCCTGGATGATCCCGCGCCCCGGCATCCCTACAATCTGCTGGTGACGCGCCGCTGGATGTTTGCGGTATTGCGATCGCGAGAAAGCCATCACAATATTCCTGTCAATGCGCTCGGGTACGCAGGCTCACTGCTAGTCAAGAACCAAACCGGACTCACCCACCTTACCCAACTTGGCCCCATGAAGCTATTGCAAGCCGTTGGGGTTGATCGATAGTACTTCAGAGTACGAATCACGAACCCTTCACTAAATTAATCAAGCTGTGTCACCAAGAGACTGCGACCGTCTCAGACTCGGCACTGGAGCGTATCGGGCAATAAGCCTGCTGCCAAACAAGAGGTGGATGCAGTGGCGATTTTGGAAGCTGCCATCATTATTGGGGATGTAGTTCAAGGCAAGCTATGACCAGATACCGATACCTTGATATGACCAGACACTGATACCTTGAGCCGTAAACCTTACACCCCCTACTAATCATCACCGATAGTTCCATCGCCGATAGTTTTAGTGTATTTTGCCGCCATCCACTAGGCCTTGCCTCGGTGCTAGGGAAGACAATTTCCGAATATACGATGCCCTAAGCAGACTCCAAAAAACACTAGACATAGCCATAGATACTGTGTATTATGATTAATCGTCGCTGAAAACAGATACTGGGCGCAAGCGCACTAAGTCTAAAGCGACACGCAGCGTTTAATTCCCATTGCTGAAGTGAGTCATGGCGGCAAATACTGCCGTCGATTCAGCGCTGAGAGTTAGGCCGAAAGGCATAGCTGACCTGTGGCTAGTTTCTGAGATTGAGCTTCTCCACAGCCAGCTAGAGGGGTGGTGCTTAACGCACCTCAGAATGTGGGCGCTAAGTTAAAGCACCCATTTGCTTTTTAGTGTGCAGCAACGGAGACGGGTAACAGTGTCAGTTGGAATTCTCGGAACCAAGCTGGGTATGACCCAGGTTTTTGACGAAGAGGGGAACGCGATTCCTGTCACTGTCATTGAGGCAGGGCCTTGTTACGTGACCCAAGTCAAAACAACCCAGACCGATGGCTACTCCGCCGTCCAAATTGGGTATGGCAGCGTAGCAGAAAAAGCGCTGAACAAGCCCAGTCTCGGCCATCTAGCCAAGGCAGGCGTATCCCCTGTTCGTCATCTCAAGGAATATCGTGTCGCTGACCCCTCAGGACTTGAGCCAGGTCAAGCCCTGACAGCAGGACAGTTTGAGGCAGGTCAGTTGGTAGATGTCTCAGGTACCAGCATTGGTAAAGGATTCGCAGGCTATCAAAAGCGCCACAACTTCAAGCGAGGCCCAATGGCTCACGGCTCTAAAAACCACCGACTGCCGGGTTCCATTGGAGCTGGTACAACGCCAAGCCGCGTTTACCCTGGCAAGCGAATGGCAGGCCGCTTGGGTGGTGAAAAAGTGACGACCCGTAAGCTTACTGTCGTTCGTGTGGATGCGGATCGCAACTTGCTTGTGGTAAAGGGGGCTGTTCCCGGCAAGCCAGGAACATTGCTCAGCATCACGCCCGCAACCATCGTGGGTAAGTCCTAGTCATTTAGGCGTTATAGAAATCAGTAGACGGAAGTAGAGACGAAAAAGCCATGGTTGAGTGCGTTATCCAAGACTGGCAAGGCGAAGCCTCAGGCAGTGCAACCCTAGACCTCAAAGTTGCTAAGCCCGAAACTGCCTCCCACATCGTTCACCGCGCCCTTGTGCGCCAAATGAACAATGCTCGCCAGGGCACCCTGTCCACAAAAACGCGTGCAGAGGTGCGCGGAGGTGGGCGTAAGCCCTGGCGTCAAAAAGGGACGGGCCGGGCTCGGGCTGGTTCAAACCGTTCCCCTCTGTGGCGGGGTGGCGGTGTCATCTTTGGCCCAAAGCCTCGTGACTTTAGCGTCAAGATGAACCGCAAAGAGCGTCGTCTTGCTCTTCGCACTGCCTTCCAAGGTCGAGTGGACGACATGATTGTTGTGCAAGAGTTTGCAGCCCAACTCCCTCGTCCAAAGACCAAGGATTTGTCTGCTGCCTTATCTCGTTGGGGCATTACAGAGGCGGACAAAGTGCTTCTAGTTGTGAATGAAGCTCAAGAAAATGTTGTGCTGTCGGCTCGCAACCTTTGCAATGTCAAGCTAATTTTAGCCACTAATCTGAACGTCTATGACATACTCTCTGCCGATCGACTTGTTGTGACGGTGGATGCCCTAGCAAAAATTCAGGAGGTGTATGGTGCCTAGCCCGGTTTTTCCACAAGCACTGGCAGATATCATTCGCCGCCCCATCGTGACTGAGAAAGCGACACTGTTGCTAGAAAACAATCAGTACACATTTGAGGTGGCTCCTAAAGCGACTAAGACCGATATTAAAGCGGCGATCCAGGAACTCTTTGAGGTAACTGTGACAGGCGTCAGCACCTTCAACCCTCCCCGGAAGAAGCGTCGCATGGGGCGCTCTCAAGGTTTCCGTCCCCATTACAAGCGAGCGGTTGTGACCCTCGCTCCTGGTGATACGATTCCGCTTTTCCCGGACGTTTAATCCCCAGACATTGTTATCAATCCTGTTCACTTGAGCAGGTGGCGCAGTCTATTGAGTCACTAAACCTATGGGCATCCGTTCTTACCGACCATATACGCCTGGCACTCGCGAGCGTACTGTCTCTGAATTTTCAGAGGTGACGCGGAATGAGCCAGAAAAGTCTCTGACGCGATCGGTTCATCGCGCCAAGGGTCGTAACAACCGAGGTGTAATTACCTGCCGTCATCGTGGCGGTGGCCACAAGCGCCTGTATCGAATCATCGACTTCTATCGGAATAAGCACAACATTCCAGCAACAGTCGCAGAGATTGAGTACGACCCTAACCGCAACGCGCGCATTGCGCTTTTGCACTATCAGGATGGCGAAAAGCGATACATCTTGCATCCCTCAGGGCTCGCTGTTGGCTCTACCGTAATTTCTGGCCCAGATTCACCTCTAGAAGTTGGCAATGCGTTGCCCCTCTATAGAGTGCCCCTGGGTTCAACAGTACATAACGTTGAGCTCCAACCTGGTAAGGGTGGCCAAATTGTCCGTGCTGCCGGCACCTCGGCGCAGGTTGTAGCTAAGGAAGGGGACTACGTGACCCTCAAGCTACCCTCAACAGAAGTTCGGATGGTGCGTCGTGAGTGTTACGCGACCCTTGGACAGGTTGGTCACGTAGACTCACGAAACGTCACCCTGGGCAAGGCGGGCCGGAAGCGCTGGCTAGGTCGTCGGCCTGAGGTGCGCGGTAGCGTCATGAACCCCGTCGATCACCCCCACGGTGGTGGCGAGGGGCGTGCTCCGATCGGTCGCAGTGGCCCAGTGACGCCTTGGGGTAAGCCTGCGCTGGGATACAAGACCCGAAAGAAAAAGAAGGCAAGCGACTCTTTGATCGTGCGTCGCCGTCGTCGAGTTTCTAAGCGTGGGCGTGGTGGTCGTAACGCGTAATGCGAGTTGGTTAGCCCACTTTTAGGCATTTATTTACGAAGGGTATTAGAGCTATGTCGCGTTCCTTAAAGAAAGGACCATTTGTTGCAGATCACCTTTTGAAAAAAGTTGAAGTGCTCAACGCAAAGGGCGAGAAGCAAGTGATTAAAACTTGGTCGCGGGCTTCTACGGTCTTGCCTCAAATGATTGGTCATACTATTGCCGTCCATAATGGCCGTCAGCATGTCCCGGTCTACGTGACCGAGCAAATGGTGGGGCATAAGTTGGGTGAGTTTGCCCCGACTCGAACCTTCCGGGGTCATGCAAAGAGCGATAAGAAAGCACGTCGATAATTTGAACTGGTGAGTCGGAGAGTTCTATGGCTGTTGATACTACTGCCCAAGTTAAGGCGGTGGCTCGGTACATCCGAATGTCACCCCACAAAGTCCGCCGTGTTTTAGATCAGATTCGCGGCTGTTCTTATCGGGAGGCGCTAATTATTCTCGAGTTTATGCCCTATCGAGCCTGTGAGCCTGTGCTTAAGGTGCTTCGTTCTGCGGTGGCTAATGCGGAAAATAATGATGGTTTAGATCCCGCTGACCTAGTGATTAGTGAAGCCTACGCCGATGCTGGTCCAGTTCTGAAGCGGTTTCGTCCGCGTGCTCAAGGTCGGGCCTATCAAATTCGCAAGCCGACGTGCCATATCACGATCGCAGTTGCTCCTGAAGCGGATCGTTAAATCTTTGAACGGACACATCACAGCCATTGTCTTAAAGAGGAAGTAAGCGTGGGACAGAAGATTCACCCGACAGGTTTTCGTCTTGGCATCACCCAGGAACATCGCTCTCGCTGGTATGCTGACGGTCAGCGTTATTCTGAGCTACTCCAGGAAGATTTCGCGATTCGGCAGTACGTTGAGAAAAACCTCAACAATGCTGGTATTTCCGATGTCCGCATTGAGCGAAAAGCGGATCAAATTGATCTTGAAATTCGTACGGCACGACCGGGTGTTGTAGTGGGTCGAGGCGGTAGCGGAATTGAGGCTTTGCGGGTGGGCCTGCAGAAAGAACTACGTGATGACAACCGCCAAATTCGTATCAATGTTATCGAAGTTGCTCGGGTTGACGCTGATGCAGCGCTGGTCGCGGAATATATTGTTCAGCAGCTCGAGCGTCGGGTTGCATTCCGTCGTGTCATTCGCCAAGTTCTGCAACGGGCACAGCGTGCTGGCGTTGAGGGCATTAAAGTTCAGGTCAGTGGCCGTCTCAACGGTGCTGAAATTGCTCGGACGGAGTGGACTCGCGAAGGTCGAGTCCCGCTTCATACCTTGCGGGCAGATGTAGATTACTCCTATCGCATTGCTCAAACGACCTACGGTGTGCTGGGGGTTAAAGTTTGGATTTTCCGGGGGGAAATTATTCCTGGGCAGGAGGAGCGGGTAGATGATACTGCCGCTCAACCTCGGCGACGCCAGCCTCGACGGCGTCAACAGTTTGAAGATCGATCCAACGATTCGTAGACGTTGGTGTTTGTAATCACAACCGTAGGCAAGAGCTGAGTAGTGCCATGTTAAGTCCTAGACGAACAAAGTTCCGTAAGCAGCACCGAGGCCGTATGCGAGGTATGGCTCATCGGGGAAGCACCATCAATTTTGGTGAATATGCGATTCAGGCGACGGAGCCCTGTTGGCTCACGTCTCGGCAGATTGAGGCTGCCCGTCGTGCGATGACTCGCTATGTTCGCCGGGGTGGAAAAATCTGGATCCGCGTGTTTCCGGATAAGCCGGTCACTATGCGCCCCGCAGAGACTCGGATGGGTTCTGGTAAGGGGAACCCAGAGTTCTGGGTGGCAGTGGTTAAGCCTGGCCGAATTATTTTTGAGATTGCCGGCGTTCCCGAAGAGACGGCTCGTGAAGCAATGCGACTTGCCTCCTTTAAGTTGCCGTTCAAGACAAAGATCATTGCGCGTGAGCAGGAGGATGCCTAGTCATGGCACTACCGAAGATTGACGAAGTTCGTCAGATGGAAGATCAGGAGATTGAAGCCGCGATCGCGTCAACAAAGCGTCGCTTGTTTGATCTCCGATTCCAAAAAGCAACCCGGCAGCTTCAGTCCGGGTTTCATCAGTTCAAGCATGAACGGCATCGCTTAGCGCAGTTGATGACCGTGCTACGAGAGCGGCAGTTGACTGAGCAAGGTGCCGCCCAGTCAAGTGACGTTTCTGAACAGGCATAGATAGGGGGAAAGTCCAATGGCAGTCAAAGAAAGAGTTGGGCTGGTTGTCAGCGACAAGATGGAAAAAACGGTTGTTGTTGCGGTTGAAAACCGAGTACCTCACCCGAAATACAACAAAATTGTGGTTCGTACCAAGCGGTATAAAGCCCATGACGAAGACAATAGTTGCCGAGTCGGTGATCGGGTCCGGATCCGTGAAACCCGTCCCCTGAGCCGCACCAAGCGCTGGGTCATTGCAGACGTCTTAAACCGAGCATCCGAAATTTAGGGGAGAGTCTAAGACCGTGATTCAACAGGAAACTTACTTAAACGTCGCAGACAACAGTGGTGCTCGTAAGCTGATGTGCATCCGTGTGTTGGGCGGAAATCGTCGCTATGCTGGCGTGGGCGATGTCATCATTGCTGTCGTCAAAGACGCAATTCCTAATATGGCCGTCAAAAAGTCGGATGTGGTTCGAGCGGTTGTGGTTCGTACTCGGAAAGGCCTGCGTCGCAGCAGCGGAATGAGTATTCGTTTTGACGATAATGCGGCTGTCATCATCAATAACGACGGTAACCCTAAGGGCACCCGTGTCTTTGGGCCAGTAGCACGGGAACTGCGCGACAAGAACTTTACCAAAATTGTTTCGTTAGCTCCGGAGGTGTTGTAATGGCAGGCCAAAATGCTGTAAAGCGGTTCAAAATGCATGTTAAGGCAGGGGATACCGTTCAAGTTATCTCTGGTCGAGACAAGGGCAAGGTGGGAGAAGTGCTCACCGCAATTCCCAAAAAAAGCCAAATTATTGTTAAGGGTGTAAACATTCGTACCCGCCACGTTAAACCTCAACGAGATGGTGAAACAGGGCAGATTGTGACTGAGGAAGCTCCCATTCATAGCTCAAATGTGATGCTTTATTCCGAGAAACAAAAGGTCGCAAGCCGTGTTGGCTATACCTTCACCGAAGAGGGAAAAAAAGTTCGTGTTCTCAAGAAAACTGGCGAAGTAATTGACTAGCTTTTTCTGTGAGACAAGCTTCAGTAAGGTTTGTGTATCATTTCGTTCCTGACAAAGACCAGGAACACTAGCAGGAAAAATCACTATGGCGGAACAACTCAAAACGTTTTATTCCGAGACGGTTGTTCCCAAACTGATGGAACAGTTTGGGTATTGCAACGTCCATCAAGTGCCCAAACTCGTCAAGGTGACGATTAATCGAGGGTTGGGTGAAGCGTCTCAAAATGCAAAGGCGCTTGAATCTTCGATTAGCGAAATCGCCTTGATCACTGGCCAGCGTCCTGTGGTGACACGCGCCAAGAAGGCGATCGCGGGGTTCAAGATTCGTCAGGGGATGCCCGTCGGGGTCATGGTGACCTTGAGGGCAGAACGGATGTATGCATTCTTGAATCGTCTCATCAACCTATCCTTGCCCCGTATTCGTGACTTCCGAGGAGTCAGCCCCAAAAGCTTTGATGGACGCGGAAACTACACCCTGGGCTTGAGAGAACAGCTCATTTTCCCAGAAATTGAGTACGACACAATCGATCAGATTCGGGGCTTAGATGTCACCATCGTGACCACAGCTCAGACGGATGAAGAAGGGCGGGCCCTGCTTAAGGAACTGGGTATGCCGTTCCGGGAGAACTAGGTTTAATCACTGGAGAGGACTATGGCGGCTAACGACACTATCTCAGATATGTTGACGCGGATTCGGAACGCGAATCTGGCGCGGCACAAAACTGTAGATATTCCCTCCACCAAGATGACTCGGAGTATCGCTCAGGTCTTAAAGGAAGAGGGATTCATCGCAGACTTCGAGGAAACCGCAGAGGGCATAAAGCATCATTTAGTGCTGACGCTTAAGTATCAGGGCAAGTCGCGAGAGCCCATCATTAAAAACCTGAAGCGCATTAGTCGCCCTGGGTTGCGGGTCTACTCCAATCGGAAGGAGCTTCCCCGCGTCCTTGGAGGAATTGGGATTGCGATCGTCTCAACCTCAAGCGGCATCATGACTGACCGTGATGCGCGTCAGCGTGGAATTGGCGGTGAAGTGTTGTGCTACGTCTGGTAGTGCTCATCCCGTACGCTAGTCAGGTCGATTCAGAGTTTGGATGGTTTAGAAGGAGTTTTTGAGCGATGTCTCGTATTGGCAAACAGCCCATCCCCATCCCTGGCAAAGTGTCTGTGACGATTGAAGGTCAGCAGGTCACAGTCAAAGGGCCAAAGGGTGAGCTGACCCGCATCCTACCTGCCGGGGTCATTATTCGACAGGAAGACAATACAGTTTATGTGGATCGCGAGGATGATTCTCGCCTGTGCCGATCTCGTCATGGACTGTGTAGAACCCTTGTCGCCAACATGGTAGAAGGTGTTTCTAGCGGCTACCAGAAACGCCTAGAAATTCAGGGGGTTGGGTATCGTGCCCAGGTGCAGGGTGCCAAGCTCAACATGAGCCTAGGCTACAGTCATCCAGTTGTCTTTGATCCGCCTGAGGGAATTCAGTTCGCGGTTGAAAACAACACTAACGTTGTCGTTAGCGGTATTGATAAAGAAGTTGTCGGCAATATTGCCGCTAAGATTCGCGCAGCACGACCTCCTGAACCCTATAAGGGCAAAGGTGTTCGCTATGCCGGTGAAAATATCCGACGCAAGGCTGGTAAGGCAGGGAAGAAGTAACTATGAAGGCAAGTCGTAAGGAGTTAACCCGTCGTCGCCATACTCGGATCCGGCGACGTGTCACCGGGACTTTAGACCGTCCACGGTTGGCAGTGTTTCGCTCTAATCAGCACATTTATGCGCAGATTATTGACGATACTCAGCATCATACTTTAGTCGCAGCCTCTACCCTGGAAGCTGATGTACGCGCTCAAGATTTGGGCGCAACGAAGTCTGCCTCTGAAGTCGTGGGTAAGTTGATCGCCCAGCGTGCATTAGAAAAGGGCATTAGCCAGGTCGTTTTTGATCGCGGCGGTAAGCTATATCACGGTCGAGTAGCGGCTTTGGCAGATGCAGCTCGCGAAGCAGGTCTTTCGTTCTAAACGTTTAGAGCCTTTCTGCCGCTTGGACTTAATAATAATGGTGAGTTCACCTTATTGTTGGCCTTTCTAGCGGGAAATTCAGTAAAGCGTTCAGTGTTTAGTACAGAAAGATTATCATCGGCAAGCTAGGTTAACGACGTTGTCTGAAGGTGAAAAGAGATTATGGTAAATCGACGAAAAAATACCCGGAGTCGTGAAAAAGAGTCTGAGTGGCAGGAGCGTGTTGTTCAGATTCGCCGCGTGACTAAGGTTGTAAAGGGTGGTAAAAAGCTCAGTTTTCGGGCCATCGTAGTGGTTGGTAATGAGCGTGGCCAGGTTGGCGTCGGCGTTGGTAAAGCTGGCGACGTGATTGGCGCGGTTAAGAAAGGTGTGGCAGACGGCAAGAAACACCTTGTTGATGTGCCCTTGACTAAATCCTATTCGTTACCTCATCCCACCAGTGGTGCGGGTGGGGGCGCAAAGGTCTTCATGCGTCCGGCTGCGCCGGGCACTGGCGTAATCGCGGGGGGTGCGGTGCGTACAGTGTTGGAACTGGCGGGTGTACGAAATGTCCTAGCTAAGCAACTGGGATCTAATAACCCCCTGAACAACGCGCGTGCAGCGGCAGATGCCCTTGCCTCCCTGCGGACTTTTGCCGAAGTTGCAGAAGAGCGCGGGATTCCGGTTGAGAAGCTGTACGCCTGAGTTATTTGTCTGTTACGTGTACGGAGCAAGGTCATGAGATTAGGTGATGCCCAACCGCAAAACGGTTCCAAACGCCGTCGTCGTCGCGTCGGTCGTGGGATTTCTGCTGGACAGGGGGCAAGCTGCGGTTTTGGAATGCGCGGGCAAAAGTCTCGTTCGGGTCGTGGTACTCGCCCAGGCTTTGAGGGTGGTCAGCTTCCCTTGTATCGTCGGATTCCGAAGCTTAAGCATTTCCCCCTTGTGAATCACAAGGTGTTCACGATTGTGAATGTGGAAGATCTTGCTGGGTTCCCTGCTGGCACTGAGGTCACTTTGGAATCTTTGCTTGAGGCTGGAATCTTAACCGCATCCTCTGGCCCACTCAAGGTGCTGGGCAATGGGGAAATTTCTGCTGCGCTGACGGTTAAAGCTGCGGCCTTCACTCAGTCTGCTCGTGAAAAACTTGAAGCAGCGGGTGGCACCTGTGAGGTGCTCGCCTAGGATCGTCATCCACGATCGCATGAGTGATGGCTCCTATTGGCGTTAGATTAGGAATAGTAAGCCCAGTCCCTATGGGGTTGGTGCATATCGGCAGCATGGAGGAAGAGTCAACATGGTGGTGAGCCGAGGTAAGGCTCCAAGCGCTCAAGAGACGTTTTTGCAGATGGCCCAAGCCGCTGGCTTGCGGAGTCGTTTGCTCGTCACGCTTGGATTATTGGTTTTAGTGCGGCTGGGTGTCTTTGTCCCCGTTCCTGGGATTGATCGAGCTGCATTTTCTCAAGCCATACAAAGCGGTACTCTGGGCGGTTTTGTTGGCTTTATTGATATCTTTGTTGGCGGTGGCCTGTCTGCGTTGGGTATTTTTGCCCTGGGGATTCTTCCCTTTATTAATGCCTCGATTATCATGCAGCTTCTGACGGCTGCGATTCCCTCTTTGGAAGACCTACAGAAGAATGAGGGAGAGGCGGGGCGTCGCAAGATTTCCCAAGTGACTCGCTACGTGGCGCTAGGCTGGGCGATTTTGCAGAGTACTCTGCTGTCTTTGTTTCTGTTGTCCCCGTTTGCAGAGCAGCCTGGCTTTTTCTTTGTCTTTCAGACTGTTGTGGCTTTGACTGCCGGCTCTATGTTCGTCATGTGGGTGGGCGAGCTCATCACAGAGCGCGGTGTGGGGAATGGGGCGTCTCTGCTCATCTTTGTCAACATTGTCTCTACACTGCCGCGATCGCTGAACCAAACGATTCAGCTTGCCCAAGCTGGAGATAATCGAGTTGCTGGAGTTGTTATTCTTCTCTTGGTATTCCTGGCCATGATTGTGGGGATCGTCTTTGTGCAGGAAGGCACTCGACGCATTCCCATTATTTCTGCCCGTCGCCAGGTGGGACGAAAGCTGTATCTCGAACAAAGCAACTATCTGCCATTGCGCTTGAATCAGGGCGGCGTGATGCCGATCATCTTCGCTTCTGCGGTTTTGGTGTTGCCTTTGTCTCTGACCCAGTACGTTAGCAATCCCGCTTTTGTTCAGTTCGTCAACACTTATTTAAATCCTCGCTCGGGGTTTTATGTCGCGCTGTACCTGCTGATGATTTTGTTCTTCAGCTACTTTTATGCATCCTTGGTGGTCAACCCTGAGGACATGTCGCGCAACCTCAAGAAAATGGGAGCTAGTATTCCGGGGATTCGTCCTGGAAAAGCGACGACTGAGTATATCGGTCGCGTGCTGAATCGCCTGACTTTCTTGGGTGCGGTATTCCTTGGTTTGGTAGCAGTGATTCCATCGGCGGTGGAGAGCGCTACACGGGTAGAAACTTTCCAAGGGCTTGGAGCGACTTCTCTGCTGATTTTGGTAGGGGTTGCCATTGATACGGCAAAGCAAATTCAGACCTATGTGATTTCACAGCGGTATGAGGGGATGGTGAAGCAATAGTGACTCGACTGATTTTTCTAGGCCCGCCTGGGGCTGGTAAGGGCACTCAGGCGAAATACATCTCAGACCTTTGCTCTGTTCCCCATATTTCGACTGGTGATATTCTCCGGGCTGCCGTTGCTGATCAGACTGAGCTGGGTAAAAAAGCCGAATTCTACATGAATGCGGGTGATCTGGTTCCAGATGAATTGATTTTGGGCCTGATTCGGGAGCGTCTGATGGCAGATGACGCAAAAGCTGGTTGGCTTTTGGATGGCTTTCCGAGAAACGTTGAGCAAGCCACGTTTCTGGATGCGTTGTTGTCAGAAATTCAACAGCCCTTCGATTGTGTGGTTAACCTCGATGTCCCTGATGAGGTGATTGTTGCGCGACTTATTCAGCGAGGCCATGAGCAAGGTCGCTCTGACGATACTGAGGCAACCATCCGCACTCGTCTACAGGTGTATCGGGAGCGGACTGAGCCGTTGATAGACTTCTATCGCAGTCGTCAGCAGTTGGTTTCTGTGGATGGTAACCAGACGATTGAGGTTGTGACAGAGGCGCTGAAGAAAATCGTCCAAGCTTAGCAGGCTTGTTTACTCGGTGGATGCGATCGCAATTTGCTAGGCTAGGACTGTGCTCAGCTGTGGCCAAGTTCTGTGATGAGGTTCACTGCCTCAGTCAGCGACGTTATCGATTAGGTGAAATCTTAGGAGGATATCAGCTTGTCTAAGCAAGATTTGATTGAGATGGAGGGTACCGTAACGGAGTCCCTGCCGAACGCAATGTTTCGGGTTGATCTGGATAACGGATTTAACGTTTTGGCACACATTTCTGGGAAAATCCGTCGGAACTACATCAAAATCTTGCCGGGCGATCGCGTCAAAGTTGAGCTGACCCCCTACGACCTAAGCAAGGGAAGGATTACCTACCGCCTTCGGAAGAAGTGATTCGAGAGCAGTGAGTTATTGTGGCCTCAGTGTTCTCCCTGTTGCCAGCGTTAGGCGTCCTCATCTGACGGGATCGGCGCTTCTAGAATTGCTTTCAAGATTGGGGCCGCGTCAAATCGAATTAGGTCGGTACAGGGTAGGCCAGTTTCTTGAAAGACTTCTGCGATCGCGGTCTTCGCATCTGATTCAGTGAGATGGTGTGTGTTAAGCGCGATGCCGACAACCTTAGCCGCCGGAAAGGCTCCCCCCGCCGAAACTATGGTTTCACAGACCTGAATCACCGTTGGAAGGGGGGGGATTTTGACCTCTGGGCAATTGTAAATATGGGTTGCACCAGCCCGATGCCCCAGGATGAGGTGAGTGGGCTGTGCTCCGCGCATGAGAGGCAAGGTTGCGGTTGAAGCTGGGTTGAAGAGCGAGCCCTGTCCTTCAATGAAAAGGATGTCGTGGTCTGGGCCGTATCGCATCACCTGCTGTTCGATAGCGCCAGCAGCGAAGTCAACCCGAATGGCATCCAGCGGCACCCCATCATCACCCAGCATTAAATTGGTTTGACCCGTTGCAATCACCTTTGAACGTAACCCTCGCTTCAGGGCGTATTGGTGAAGTTCAAGATTGGCCGACATTTTTCCCACTGCCATATCTGTCCCAACTGCAAGTACGCGCCGACAGCTTAAGGTGCTGGCTTTGGCACTGCCGACCGTGAGCCCTGGGGGTTCCTGACGTACATCCCAAATCCAGCGATCACGGTGTAATGCTTGGCTGAGTCTGGCATCCGTTGCCATTGGCGTGTGCAGCCCATTCATGACAGATAACCCTGCGCTGACCGCGATTTCAACCTCTTGAAACCAGGGTGCAGGGAGCGCACCGCCCGAGGGTGCAATGCCGATGGCCAGTACCGTCGGCTGATGGGCCAATGCCGCGTTGACGGATTCCACAATGGGCACCTTGCGGTTGATGCCCGTAATTTCTGGTAACGACTGGCCAGCGTGCATCTCATCTACAACCGCTACGATATTGAGCGAGCTATATCGCAACATTGCGAGGCCCGTTTTCCCCCGGGTACTATTGGTGCCTTCGTGCATCAACAGGGCAATGCGATCAGTGGGTTGCAGGTACGTCATGGTGGGTGAGGCCAAGGCCAGGCAGATCGTTCGGCAAAAGACAGCCCTGGGTTAGCGTTGCCCCATCGAAGGGATCATCCCGCAGGTTAAGGTGGCTGTCTAAATCAAGATGGGTAGCGAGGGGGGCGAGTTGGGCGAGAGCCGTGTTGGCGAGGCTGCTGTCGGAATAACAACCAAACATCACGGCAAGCCCGTGGGCTTGGGCGGTATGGATCATCCGCAGGGCTTCAGTAAGTCCGCCTGCCTTCATCAGCTTAATGTTAATGCCGTGAACAGAGCCTGCTAACCGAGGAATGTCATGGCTTGTGAAACAACTTTCGTCCACAAAAATCGGCAGTGGGGATGTGGTGCTGAGTTGCTGAAGGCTACCATCCTGCTGGGGCGATAAGGGTTGCTCGATGTAAGCAATGCCGCGATCGCTAAGCCACTGGGCCATCGCGATCGCGCTTTCGAGATCCCAACCCCCGTTGGCATCAACGCTCACTTTCACGCCGAGAGGAATGTGTGCTCGCAAGGCCGACATCATAGCGCGATCGGCCTCCATGCCAGCCGGATTGCCGAGTTTGACCTTCACGGATTTTAAGTCAGGAATCTGAGCCTGCCAATCTTGGAGGCGCTGACAGGCGCGCTCTGGGGTGTTGATGCCAATAGTGACGGCGGTCGGGCCGATCGCGTGCCGATTAAGCCCCAAAATTTGCCAGAGCGGGAGCCCGGCTTGTTTCCCGAGCCAGTCGTGGAGTGCGATATCGATCGCAGCACGAGCTGCTGAAGGTAAGGTGTTGAGGTGCGGTTCTAAGGCTTGGCGATCGAGGGGATGGTAGGGGCTGAGTGTTGGGGCGATCGCGCTTAACGCAGCCTGAAGCTGCCCCGTGGTTTGGGTTTGGGTGCCGATAGAAAAGGGGGTTGCTTCGCCCCAGCCTTCATGGTCATCATGACGCACCCGCACCCATAGATTGGTTGAGTGGGCAGTTGTGCCGCGACTGATGGTGAGCGGGACACGCTTGTGAACGGTGAAAGGCGTCACAGTGACTTGCATGGGCTAGCGCCTATTGCAGCGTGGTTTTAGAGACGATGCGAGTCCGTTTGCGATCGCGCTCCGACAAGGTTTCCCCAGCCTGAAGGCGGGTGGCATTTTCTTGAAGCACCGTGGCCGCGCCCGTATCTCCCATTTGTAAAGCCGTCCTCGCCGCTGACTGAAGTAAAGTTGCTGCCCCTTGGCGATCGCCCAACGCTAGCTTCTGCTCCGCCATTTGGGTTTGACGATATTTAGCCAGCGTTAAAACATGGTGCTGCACCTGGGGATCAGGGGAGGGCTGGTATTGAGCCTGGGTCATGGCGTTGACGGTCACGCTGGCCGATCTCAACTCCGTCTGATTGAGGGTGGGCGCATCGTAGCGCACCTGCACCGTCGCGATGGGAAATTCCCCTTCTCCCTGGGCTCCGATGTAGAGGTTAGCCAAGATCACCCGGGGCGTGTCGAGCATCAGATCCCCCAGCCGCACGATCGCGTCCTGCCCCTCTTGCACAACGCTCAGCTCAACAGTTTCTGGGGCAACCTGGGCAACGGGTTTGAGTTCTGCGAGCCGCACCCCCGGCAACAGCGTCAAGTGCAGGTATGCGTTGGTAAACCACACCGATTGAGCCCGGGCCAGCAGTCGATTGAACTCGGCAACGGCAAAGTCCGGCGTTTCAATGTAGGACAGTGCACCCCCGCCAGCATCGGCGATATTTTCCAGCACGTCCTGATTCCAGTGATCCCCAAAGCCGAGGGCGTGGAGCGTCAGGTTGTAGTTAGCCGCGAGTTGGGCGAGTTTGAGGCAGCGATCGTTGTCTCCGTGCTCATTTTCGCCATCGGTGAGCAGCAGCAGGTGAGAAACACGCCCCTGTTTACCCTGGGCGCATTCTTCGATCCCGAGGCGGAGCCCTTCGTCGATAGCGGTACCACCGCTGGGTTTGAGGGTGGAAATTTTGCCCTTGATGATTTCTGCATTGGTGACGGGTTGGAGGGGAACGAGCACCTTGGCCTGATGATCAAACACCACGATCGCGATCGTGTCTTGGGGTGTGAGCTGATCGATCAAGGAACTGGCGGCAGCTTTGACCATCGTCAACGGCGGGCCATTCATGGATCCGCTGTGGTCAAGCACTAAACCGAGATTCAGCGGGGCATGGCTGGCCGATTGGGCGCTGGACGCTTGAATGGAGATCGCGAGCTGTCGCTGGATCGCTGACTGATTGCCATCTAAATGAGGATCACTCAGCGCACATTGTAGGCTAACGCTCATCGCCACTCCTCCTGTCAAGTGCTAAGGGTGCCGGGGCTAAGAGAGCCGGGCTCGGCATGGTCATCCTGTCGTTACTATCCTCTATCAACACGGGGTGATGTCCCATATCCGTTGGGGCAAGTCGGCGCGATCACCCCGACTGTATCCCGATACGACAAGAACGCTACTGCGTTCTCTGGGTAGGGATATCCGACCAAGGGGGAAAGCCCTTTCTCGAAACTCGTGGAATGCCCATTCAGGATAGCCAATCCGTCGAAAAATCGCTCACTGGGGCTGGTCGGGGGCGGCACTTTGCTCAGCCCAATCGTGGCAATGGCTGAGCGGTTTTGTGCGATCGCCCAGGGGTTGCTCCCATGCCATGACAGACGCGATCGTGCCGCTGCCTGAGCCCCCAAGCCATCCGCCCCGCAGGATCGGAAAACACCCCCCGTGATCGGCCCAGACCCCAGACCCCGCGCGCCCCAAACAGCCTCTCACGTTACTATGTTAAAAAGCGGCCACTCTACGTCTTACCTTCGCTATGAGTTCAACCATTCGTGCTGTGCAAGCTCCCTATTCGGGAGATGCCTACTATCGCACTCCTCCCCCAGATCTGCCCTCTTTGCTCCTCAAAGAGCGGATCGTTTACCTGGGGTTGCCGCTCTACTCCTCCGACGAGGTCAAGCAGCAGGTCGGCATTGACGTGACCGAGCTGATCATCGCCCAACTGCTGTACTTACAGTTTGATGATCCTGACAAGCCCATCTACTTCTATATCAACTCCACCGGAACGTCGTGGTACGACGGCAACATGATCGGCTACGACACCGAAGCCTTCGCCATTTGCGACACCATCAACTACATCAAGCCTCCGGTACACACTATCTGCATCGGTCAGGCGATGGGGACTGCTGCCATCATCCTATCGGCAGGCACCCGAGGCTTTCGGGCCAGCCTACCCCACGCCCGCATTGTGCTGCACCAAGCTCGCAGCGGAGCCCAGGGGCAAGCCACGGATATCGAAATCCGGGCCAAGGAAGTGTTGCATAACAAGCGCTCCATGATGGAAATCCTGGCGAAAAATACGGGCAAAGACCTCGACCAGGTGATGAAAGATTCCGATCGCATGTTCTACATGAACCCGCAAGAGGCGAAGGAATACGGCATCATCGATCGCATTCTAGAAAGCCCGAAGGAATTGCCCAAGGTTCCGGCTGCGGTGTAGCGCCGAGCCATTGAACGCTCATATCTATCTGACCATCGTCTTTGCAGTGTAGAGAAACCCACTATGCCCATTGGTACGCCCAAAGTTCCTTACCGTTTGCCCGGTAGTCAATACACCCAGTGGATTGACCTCTATACCCGGCTGAATCAAGAACGGATTATCTTCCTAGGGCAAGAAGTCACAGATTCCTTGGCGAATTCCATCGTGGCTGCCATGCTTTACCTCGACTCAGAAGATAACTCCAAGCCGATTTATCTATACATCAACTCGCCCGGCGGCTCGGTGACAGCAGGCATGGCGATTTACGACACCATGCAGTACATCAAGTCTGACGTGGTGACCATTTGCCTCGGCCTAGCCGCGTCGATGGGAGCCTTTTTGCTCGCAGCGGGCACGAAAGGGAAGCGTTTGGCCCTGCCCCATTCTCGAATCATGATTCACCAGCCCATGGGTGGCACGGGGCGTCAGCGGTTGCAAGCGACGGACATCGCGATCGAGGCGAAGGAGATCCTGCGGGTGAAGCGCGAGCTCAACGAAATGTTGGCAGAGCGCACGGGCAAATCCATCGAACAGATTGAGAAAGACACCGATCGCGACTACTTTATGTCTGCCCAAGAGGCGATGGACTATGGCCTCATTGATCGCGTGATTGAAGAGCGCACCCCTGAGGCCGTGGCCGCTGCGACTGCCTCGGTCTAAAATGGCGACCTTGAGACGTGTCGGTGTCGTTAGCGAACGTCATCGTTCTCGTCTAAATCCTAGACGGGCTCACGGATGTGGGCCCGTTTCGTTTTGGGGTGAAATGGCGAGTTGGTGAAACTTTTCTGCTGGGGTGCATCCTAGTTTCAGACAGACAGGATAGACTTGTCGGTACAGAATTGACCCTGTGCTCAAAGGGGCTGTCCGTTGTCCGTTTCACGGATTCGGTCAGTGGTGTGAAGGGAGGTTAGGGAAGCGGTGCAACGGCGGCATCTGATTGATGATTATCGAGTATTAGGGTTGCGGGCTAACGCTTCCTTTGAGGAGGTGAAAGCGGCCTATCGTCAACTGGCGCGGCGTTATCACCCCGATGTGAACCCGGGCGATCGCGAGGCGGAAGAAAAGTTCATTCGTATCACCCAAGCCTATCGGGTGCTGGTGAGTGAACTGCCCGATCGCGGGGCTCCGAATGTCGCACCTGCGCCCGCCCCAACGGTGCAAACAACGGTGACCCCCAAGCCCCGCGTGCAGGTGGCAGTGAATCCACAACTTTCGCCCGAGGAGCAAGCCTTAAAGCAGCGCGCCTTTGAGCAACTGCAAGGCTTGTTTCAGACCCAGCGATTTCCGCGCGCGATCGCCCTTGTGGATGGCTTGGCCCAGCGCCTGCCCGACGATGAGGAAGTGCACCAGTGGCAGGCCATCACCTATCAACGGTGGGGCCGTTATCTCATTCGCTATGGGCACTACGACAAGGCCCGCCGCGCCTTGAAAAAAGCGCTGCGCATTGATCCCCACAATCGCGCCCTGTGGCAAACGGTAAACCGCGACTTTCAGCGCATCGAACATCTAATCTGGCAAAAGCATGCCGCTGCTTCCCCGTCCTAAGGCTCCAGCAATTCGCAATTGCTTGGGCGTTATAACCCTTGGATTTTTAGACCTGAGGCCCCCAGCGATATTGCGGCGGTGTTTTGCGTGCGCAGTGGGTTATGCCTCCCAGAAGTTTTGTAGCGCGGCATCGTCTACGAGGTGAGCACTGTCCCCCTCGCGAATGGCGCGCTTGCCATGACGCGGAAAGTGCCCAACATCAACGGCAACCTGCTCTCCTCCGACGAGGTAAACCAACGGCACATCGAAGGGATTGCGGAGGTGATGGGCGGCTTGGGGTAGCCCAAAGCCCATGAAGTCCCCAGGGCTAACCTCGTATTCGCGATCGCCAATTTCTGCGATGCCCCGCCCAGAGAGAATGTAGATCCACTCTTCTTCGTTGCTGTGGGCGTGGTAGACAAAGGACTCTTTGCCAGGGGGTACGCGGCAGAGGGAAACGGCCACGCGGTTGAGTCCGGTCGCGCGGCTGAGCGATCGCAGGTGAATTTCTGAATTAGGATTCAGCGGATGATGGAACTCGAAGGCAGACAGTGCTTCGATATCAGCGGCGTTGAGTAGCGGAGAATGTTCTTCGGTCACGGCATCGAGGTAGGGATTGGTTAGCGTCGGCAAAAGGACGTGCTTGTCCTTATTCTGGCAAAAGGCGATGGTTGCACAGGACAGCGAAGGGTTGGGGAGCGTTGCGCAGGAACGGTTTTGCTGATCGCAACAGTGCATACTAAAGGGTGCAGCTAGCGTTTCCTTGAGCGAGGCAGGATGATGGGGCAAGGGCAAGCAGTCCGATGGTGGATGGTGATAGTTGGGGTATTGATGGCAGGCGCGATCGCGACCGCTGCGACGCCAACCCCAGCCCAGTCCTGTCGGTTGGGCGATCGCGCGGCCCCCAGCCCAGATCAGCGAACGTTTGAAAATTCTGCCCTGGGCATTGCGTTTCAGATTCCGGCGAACTATCGGGCCATGCTATGGAATACAGGGCACGTGACCTTCCATGACCCAACGACCTTTGAGTTCATCCAATGCTTATCCCGAACGGGGCGCTATGGCACCCTACCACCCCACACGACGCTAGAAGTGTCTCCGGGAGTGTCAGGGCAAGACTTGACGCAGATCGTGCGCCGTAAGCGACCGTGGTTGGATTTTTATAACCCGGCATTTGCGGCAGTTGATCTAAATGGAAGACCAGCGCTCCGCTATGCCTACAGTCACGCTATCGATCGCACCGAAATCCTCAGCTATTCGTTTTTGGCGAAGGATGGTCAAACCCTCCTGACCTTAAGTGGCCCTGCTCAAGATCCGGTTTTAACTCAAGCGATCGCAACCCTCACGTTTCTGGATGGCGCGATCGCGCCATTGCAGCCCTAATCCCCAAACGTCACGCCAGACATAGAAGACTGAGAACGCTCTGGGCAAAAATTAGGGCAGACTTCTCACCTCACTGTCATACGAATGTCATTTTTCGGGTC
>JACYME010000242.1 GCA_015272155.1 Leptolyngbyaceae cyanobacterium T60_A2020_046 | reverse complement strand
GCTACGCCAACATACCCTGTCAGCAGAGAATTTCCCGTCCCAATCCGCCCTTCCCCTGCGTGCTATGCTGACCCTTGCAAGTTGGCTCTGGTGGGGATCAGCCATCAGACCTGTTGCTATCTCTACGGGCAACAGGGGGGAAAGTTCGGTGAAAATCCGGCACTGTCCCGCAGCTGTAATCTTGGCGCGATGTCAACGATGATGTCTACGGACTTCAGTTGGCAACATAGGGAAACGAGTCACCGAGACAGGAAGCCTCGGCAACCCGACGCGCCACGTCAGTCAGAATGCCCGCCAACCCGTGCTTGTTCCACGACATCTGCGAGGTACAGATGAACAGTTTTCAGCATTGGTTGAGGGCGCAACGCTTGCGTTCAGCCCAGTTTCGTCGATGGGGAGTTCAGAGTCTTGGGGCGATCGCCCTGCTTTTGATCACTGCATGGCCCGCCGCCGCCCACCACGCTACCGGAGGCGAGACCCCTAACAGCGCTTTACAAGGCTTTTTATCCGGGTTGGCGCATCCCATCATTGGGGTTGATCACCTGGCCTTTGTGATTGCCATTGGACTACTCGCCGCCACAGCAATACGGGGCATTGTGCTGCCCGTCGCCTTTGTGGGAGGGACCGTACTCGGTACGCTGATTCACCTGATGGCATGGGATTTGCCCTTTCTAGAGATGGTGGTGTCGGCATCGGTGCTGGGGTTTGGTCTGGTACTGGCGCTGGGGCGTCAGGTTCCGTGGGGCGGGCTGGTGGGGCTGGGCGCGATCGCGGGCCTATTCCACGGCTATGCCTACGGTGAAGCCGTCATCGGCGCAGAAATGACGCCCATCCTCGCCTACCTGGCCGGGTTCGCCACCATTCAACTGGGCATTGCGATCGCGGCCTGTCAAGTTGGCCGCACCCTACTCAAAGCTGAAGCCGATCGCCCGTCTCTAGCGCTGCGGTTTGCGGGCTTTGCTCTGGCCGGAGCCGGAGCTGCGTTTCTGTCCTCCGTCGTGTTGGGGTAGAGCCATGCACAAAATTCCCGTTACCGTCATTACCGGATTTTTGGGCGCAGGCAAAACCACCCTGGTGCGCCATCTGTTGCAAAACAATGGCGATCGCCGCATCGCCGTCCTGGTGAATGAATTTGGCGAGGTTGGCATTGATGGCGACTTGCTCAAGTCCTGCCAAGTCTGCGACGAAGAAGACGCCCCCGCCAGCACCGCCCCCAACATTGTGGAACTCACCAACGGCTGCCTCTGCTGCACCGTGCAGGAGGAGTTTTTGCCTACCATGCAGGCTCTCATCGAGCGCCGCGCCGACATTGACTGCATTGTGATGGAAACCTCGGGGCTGGCCCTGCCCAAGCCCTTGGTGCAAGCCTTCCGCTGGCCCGAAATTCGCACCCATGCCACCGTAGACGGCGTTGTCACCGTTGTCGATTGTGAAGCCCTCGCCTTGGGACATTTGGTGGGCGATTTAGACGCCTTGGAAGCCCAGCGCCAGGCCGATGACAGCCTCGACCACGAAACTCCCATCGAAGAATTGTTTGAAGACCAGATTAACTGCGCTGATTTGGTCGTGCTGACCAAGACCGACTGCGTAGCCGAGACTGATCGCGATCGCGTTGTCACCTGGCTCCAGGACGAAGTGCCCACTGGGGTCAAAATCGTGCCCTGCGATCGCGGGCAGCTTTCGTCAGATATTCTGCTCGGCTTCAATGCGGCGGTCGAGGATAACCTCACCAGCCGCCCCAGCCACCACGACCACGAGGGCGATCACAACCATGATGACGACATCACCGCCATTCCCCTCGTACTCGATCAAGGGTTTGACCCCGATGTACTCATCGACACCCTCAAAACCCTGACCGCCAGCCAGGAAATCTACCGCATTAAGGGATTTGTCAACGTCCCCCACAAGCGGCTGCGGCTGGTATTACAAGGCGTGGGACCACGGTTTGACACCTTTTTTGATCGCCCCTGGCGCAGCGACGAGCCTCGCCAAACGCGCCTGGTCTTCATTGGACGCGACCTCGATGCCGCCGCCATTCAAGGGGCGGTGACTCGCAGCCCCGCGATCGCCCTACCCTAGGGACAACAGCGTGCTGGGCGTGGGGCTCACCTTGTCAATAAAGGCAAGACTTTCGGCCTCAGCGGCGGAGGGCTCCGCCCAGCGCTGAATCGCAGGCAAGTTTTGCACCGCCGTCACAAACTGCCGCGCCTCTGGAGCCAGGGCGATCGCATAGGTCACAAACCGCAGCGCCACGGGCGCATACATCACATCCGCGATCGAAAACTCGCCAAATAGCCACGGCCCCCAAAGCGTTGATAGCAGTCTTGCCACAGGGTTTCAATGCGCAAAATTTGCTGCTGGGCTGCGCTCGAAAAATCCGTGCGCGATCGCTTTTGGCAAATCCGAATATTCTGGGGCAGTTCCTCGCGCACGGCTAAAAAGCCCGAGTGCATTTCCGCCGCGACCGCGCGGGCATAGGCATAGGCGGCGAGATCGCGCGGCCACCCCACCGACCCCGGATAAGTTTCACGCACATATTCCATAATGGCCAGCGAATCCCACACCGTGATGTTGCCATCCAGCAACACCGGCACCCGCCCCGCCGGAGAATAGCGCGCAATATCTGTCGGCCAAGTCTCAGTGAAGAGCCGCAGCCGAATTTCCTCAAACGCCAAGCCGCTTTGCACCAGGTATAGCCAAGCCCGCAGCGACCATGAGGAATAGTTTTTATTGCCAATCACCAGCTTCAAAACCACAGGATTCTCAGACCCAGCCGCGTCCATTGCGCCCTAGGCTAACCCAGAGATCTCCCAGCAGCGCGCAAGATTTACAAATTGCGGCACAGGTAGCCATCGGCTTGCGCTGACCACCTCCCCCCCAGCTCAGGCCACGCCCCAATTCAGTGAGACCGCCCCTCTCAAGCCCCAGAACCCACGGCCATTCACGACTTCTGGGGCAGGTTGAAAGCGCTTAAATCCGTCAAGTCATCGGTATCGCCAAAGAGTTGATCCAGCAAGGACAAATCAACCGGGCGCGTTTGCGCGTGGCTTTTGGGCTTCGCACGTTGCCACACCTTCAACTCCGGCAAAAATCCCTGGGCAGAAAACTGAGCCATA
>JACYME010000164.1 GCA_015272155.1 Leptolyngbyaceae cyanobacterium T60_A2020_046 | reverse complement strand
AAACCCTACGACTCAGGATTTTCAGGTTAGCAACTCAGTCCACAATCAAGCTGCTGATATCCAAGTCGGGAAACTGAGAAAAATCTGTTTCAAAGAATTTTCGGTTGCGGCCAATTTTATCCTCAGACCAGTTCCACCATTGAATTTCCAACATTTGAGCAATGATGTGTTCACTAAACCGATATCGAATGACTCTGGCCGGATTACCCGCTGCGATCGCATAGGGTGGCACGTCCTTAGTCACAATAGCCCCAGCCCCCAGAACTGCACCATCCCCGACTGTAACCCCCGATAGGATAATCACGTTATCCCCTATCCAAACACTATTTCCAGCGGTAACTGGGCCTTTTACTGTCGCGAGGGACTTAAACTTATGCCTTGCCTGTAGAGCATATTGAAGATTTGCATACCCAGTTTTATGATTGCTTGGGCGAATTCTTAGATTGTGTGCAATGGCACAATATTTACCAATATAAACTGGAGCACTTTCTCGACTATTAATAAAAACAGGGCCATTAATTTGGGTACCGTATCCAATCTGGGTTGCCTTCCCGAGGTTAGATTTTGGATGAATCTTAATCTTATTTTTTCTGAACTCACTCTCACGAGATCGTCTGTTCAGGATTTTCTTTATCAGTTTTTTCATTGGCACGCTCAAACTGATAGTTAACTTCAAAAATCACAGCCTGTCGAGCGCCATGACGCCTCAAATTTTAACTCGAAAAAAGTATGTCTGCTTTGACTTAGATGGGACGCTGAGTGACCCAGCGGTGGGCATCACGACCTGCATTCGCTACGCGCTCGATCAGTTGGGCGTGCGATCGCCCGATGAGGCGCAACTTCGCGAGTGGATTGGCCCGCCGCTGCAAGCGTCGTTTCAGGACTGGTTGGGGTCGTCTGCGCAGGCTGATCGCGCCGTACAGCTCTATCGCGATCGCTTTGCCCGCGTCGGACTTTACGAAAACCAGCTTTATGAGGGTATTCCCGAACTATTGGCGCAGGTGGCGACCACTGCCGAGGCGCTATTTGTGGTGACCTCCAAACCACAACCCTTCGCGCTGCGCATTGTGCAACACTTTGGACTGGCGGACTTTTTTCAAGGCGTGTATGGTAGCCGACTAAATGGCACCCACGCCGACAAAGGCGACCTGCTGGCCCATGTGCTGCACACCGAGGGGTTGCGGTCTGAGCAAGGGGTGATGGTAGGCGATCGCCGTCACGATGTATTGGGAGCCCAAAAAAACGCCATGCCCGCGATCGGGGTGCTGTGGGGCTTTGGGTCGGCAAGGGAACTCCAAACCGCTGGAGCCACGGCCCTGTGTACAACGGTGCCAGAACTCGCGGCGCTGCTATCCAGGCTTTAAGGGGTGCAGCCGTTTTCAAAGAAACGCATCGTTGCCGCAGTCTTCCTTCATGAATGCCCACGGAACGGGACGGGGTGATTAGGATTGGGCCAGACATCGCACGGTCTGCGGCTGCCGCGATCGCGCTGATCCCAGCTTTGGAGGCCCCAGATTGATGGTAAACCCAGCACAACCACCAACCTCAGAGGACACGCCCGCCTCAGAAGATGCGACAGCGGCAACTCCGTCCCCCATCCCGGAGTCGATCGCCGCAGCCCCCCTCAAAACCCTTGCCATTGACATTGGCGGCAGCGGCGTCAAGCTGATGACCCTGGATGAGGCTGGGGAGCCCCTGGGCGATCGCGCCCGCCTCGACACGCCCCAGCCCGCAACGCCAGAAGCCATTCTCGCCACAATCGCCGAACTCGCTGCCCACCAAGATCGCTTCGACCGCGTTTCGGTCGGGTTTCCAGGCGTCGTGCAGGGGGGTGTGGTGAAAACAGCAGTCAATCTTGACGAAAGCTGGATCGGCTTTGACCTAGCCAGTGCCCTTGAAACGCAGCTTGCCGCCCCAGTGCGGGCCGCCAATGATGCTGATATTCAGGGGCTCGGCGCGATCGCGGGCCAAGGGGTCGAGTTGGTAATCACCTTGGGTACGGGCTTTGGATCGGCACTGTTTATCCACGGGCATCTAGTGCCCAATTTAGAACTGGGGCACCACGAATTCCGCAAGGGTGAAACCTATGAGGAACAACTGGGTCGCGCTGCCTTGAAAGAGATTGGCAAAAAACGCTGGAATCGTCGCCTCGAAAAAGCGATCGCCGCCCTCGATCGCCTCTTCAACTACGACCAGCTTTACATCGGCGGCGGCGAAACCAGCAAAATCAACTTTGACCTGCTCGATCGCGTCGTCATCGTACCCAATTTGCTGGGTCTGCTCGGCGGCATTCGCCTGTGGAATGCGTAAAGGGTCGGTTGATTCACGGGCCGATGAAAAACGTGTAGTGTCCCAAATTTGGCAGGAGCTCTAGTTCCGCTCCTTTTCAAGGAGTAGCCAGGTGAGGTTCTATCGTGCTTACAACGGCCACAACCGATAACCCATTCTAGGAAGGAACTTAGGAGCGGGCTACACGCCTAACACGCTCCCATATTCAAAACTAAAGGATACCAATTTAAAGTTTTTCTGTTGCTTAGTTTTCACATATCCGTAGAGGCTTTCCATCGCGTCAATAAAGGAGTTATCACGGTTCCAGAAATCCGGAAAATCTCCTTGTTTTTTCACCAAAATAGTAGAGATGGGCGACGGAGTTATGGCTTCGACGGTTTTTGGGAGAGGCTTTTCGCCGTGCCAAAATGCTTTTAGGCTGAGGTCTGGCACGGGCTGAGTTTGGGGTACAGTGAAGTAGCGATCGCGGTCTACAGGCGGCGGCTGTTTAGCAGAAAGTCCAGCGGCAAGGGCACACCCCAAGGGAGTTTTCATCAGCTCTGCCTTGAGAGTGTCTCGAGGCAATCCGCGCAGTTCAAACAATAAAAAAGGATTGTGATCAATCTGCGCTGCCAAACAATAGGAAATCCCAGCAATGTGCTTACAGGGATTACTCCAATCTGGGCAGGAACACTGACTGTGAAAATCCTCATGACTTTTGGGCAATAAGGACAGATTTAAGGTATCAAAGCTGTCTTCAATGTTGTCGGGAATTTCATTCAGTAACAGGCGAGAAATCAGTCCTGCCTTGGAGGCCTTGAGGGCGATAAACGCCGTCCATTTAGCAGGGCTAATAAATA
>JACYME010000232.1 GCA_015272155.1 Leptolyngbyaceae cyanobacterium T60_A2020_046 | reverse complement strand
GCTATCGCGACTTGGCCCAGCGCGAAGCCCTGATTAACCGTATCTCGACCCAAATTCGCGAATCCCTCGATCTGCGAGACATTTTGCAAACCGCAGTGCATGCCATTCGCACCCAAATCGCCACCGATCGCGTCTTGATCTACCAATTTGACGAGGACTGGCAAGGCAAGGTTATCGTCGAGGATGTAAGCCCGCCCTGGTGCTCGACCCTAGGGGCGGGCACTGACAATTGTTTTTCCTCGGGCTATGCCGACTACTACATCTCAGGTCGGGTGCGGGCGATCGACGACATTTACAACTCTGGGATCGATGAATGCCACCTGCGCTTCCTCGAACAGTTGCAGGTCAAGGCAAACCTGATCGTGCCGATTTTGCTGAACAAGCGCCTGTGGGGGCTGCTGATTGCCCACGAGTGTCGGGGGCCGCACCACTGGACGGGGACGGAGATTGAGCTACTGCTTTCCCTCGCTGGACAAGTTGGGGTGGCGATTGGGCAGGCAGATTTATACCGTCAGGCTACGGAGAACGCCGATCGCGCCCAGCAAGAGGCAGAAAACCTAGAAAAAACGTTGCTGGAACTCCAGCACACCCAGTCGCAACTGGTGCAAACGGAGAAAATGTCGAGCTTGGGTCAGCTTGTGGCGGGGGTTGCCCACGAAATCAATAACCCAGTGAGCTTTATTGATGGCAATCTGAGCCACGCCTGGGACTATGCCCAAGACCTGCTGCACTTAATTGAGCTGTATCAGACCCATTATCCAGAGCCGATCGCCGCGATCGCTCGGGAAATTGACAAGATCGATCTGGGCTTTTTGAGTGCGGACTTCCCCAAACTGCTGGAATCCATGCGGGTCGGGGTAGAGCGCATCAAAAGTATCGTCATGTCCCTGCGCACCTTTTCGCGCATGGACGAAGCTGAAATTAAGCCCGTTGATATTCACGATGGCCTCGACAGCACGGTGATGATTTTGCAGCATCGGCTCAAGGCCAACGGCGATCGCGCTGAAATTCAGCTCCAGCGCGACTACGGCGACCTGCCCCCGGTAGAGTGCTACGCCGGACAGCTCAATCAGGTGTTTATGAATCTGTTGAGTAACGCGATCGATGCACTGGAAGACCAGCTTGAGGCGGGCACACAACGGCAACCACCGCTGATCACCATTCGCACCCGGCTGACGAAAACGGAGGATGTGGAAATCGCGATCGCGGACAACGGTCCCGGCGTCCCTGAAGCGGTGAGAAACCGCATTTTTGAGCCGTTTTTCACCACCAAGCCTGTCGGCAAAGGCACCGGCATCGGGCTCTCTATCAGCTACCAAATCGTGACCGAAAAACACAACGGTACACTGATCTGCGAGGCAGATCCCGGCCAAGGCACCACGTTTACCATCACGATTCCCCAGCACCAGGGCACGACCTAGGAGCAGGCGGCGTCAAGATGCGCCGGATTGGCGCTGGCGAGTTGAGCAAGCCGTGGCTCCGCCGACCTGCCATCATCGCTGTGGTGGAATACCAGGATTACGCCCAGGAGGACGGGGATGATCAAAGGCGAGGGGGAACGGACGATCGTGCGATCGCATCGGGGCATGGTGGTGTGTCCCCACGCGATCGCCTCGGCGGCGGGGGCGCAGATCCTTCAGCAGGGGGGCAGCGCCGTGGATGCAGCGATCGCAGTGCAGGCGGCCCTGGGCGTGGTCTATCCCCACATGACGGGGCTGGGCGGCGATGCCTTTTGGCTCATCTATGACGCGAAACCCAGCAGCTTCACGGGCTTAATGGCTCTGGCCGGGCGGCCCAGGGTGCAACGATCGCGGCCTATCGCGATCGCGGTCTCAGTGCCATTCCCCCGCGTGGCCCCCTGGCGGCGAACACCGTGCCCGGTGCGGTGGCGAGCTGGGCAGCGGCCCACCAGCGCTACCATCGCCTGCCCTGGGCGGCAGTGTTGGCTCCGGCGATCGCCCTGGCCCAGGAGGGCTACCCCGTGACGGGCTCCCAAGTGTATTGGACGCGCCGCAGTCGCCCCGATTTTGAGGCCCATTCCCCCACGGATTGTCCCTTTTTGCCCAACAGAGCTGTGCCAGAACCAGGCACCCGGCTGACCAATCCTGACCTGGGGCGCACCCTCGCAACCCTCGCCGCCGATGGCCCCGAGGCCTTTTATCACGGCGACTTGGCCGACCGCATTTGTACCCACTTGCAAGCCCTAGGTGGCCTCCTCACCCGTGAGGATTTTGCGCGCCACCGGGCCGATTGGGTTTTGCCCCTGACCACCACCTATCGGGGCAAAACCCTATGCGAGCTGCCGCCCAACAGCCAAGGGTTCACGGTGTTGCAGGCCATGAATGTGCTGGAGGGGATTGACCTGCGCGGCCTGGGCCACGGTACCGTCGCCTACTATCACTATTTAATCGAGGCGACAAAGCTGGCCTTTGCCGATCGCGATCGCTGGCTTAGCGACCCCGACTTTATCGACATTCCCATCGCCATGCTGATCTCCAAAGCCTATGGCGATCGCCAGCGGGCGCGGCTGCATCCCACCCGGGCCCAAGCCACCCCAACGGGCGCGATCGGTGGCGACACGGTGTATACCGCCGTCGTCGATCGCGCGGGCAATGCCGTCTCGGTCATCCAAAGCCTGTATTTCGACTTTGGCGCGGCGGTGGTGATTCCCCAAACGGGGCTGGTGCTGCAAAACCGGGGTTCCTTCTTCAGTCTCGACCCTGCCCACGCCAACGCCCTGGCACCGGGCAAGCGCCCCTTTCATACCCTGATGCCTGCGATGGTGCTGGGCGATCGCGGCACGCCGGAACTCGTCCTGGGCACCATGGGCGGCGAGGGCCAGCCCCAAACCGGACTGGCGCTGCTGACGCGGGTGCTGGATTTTGGCATTGACCCCCAAAGGGCGATCGACCTGCCCCGCTGGCTCTGGGGCCGCACCTGGGGCGCGGCCACCACGGGCCTCACGATGGAGGGACGCATTCCCGCCGCGGTGCGCGACCAGCTTGGGGCCTGGGGCCACATCGTCACCCCCGCCCCCGACTGGAGTGAGCAAATGGGCCACGCTCACAGGATTCGCATTGACCCCGCCACGGGGGAATATCAGGGCGGCTGCGACCCCCGCAGCGATGG
>JACYME010000176.1 GCA_015272155.1 Leptolyngbyaceae cyanobacterium T60_A2020_046 | reverse complement strand
ATGGGAGGCTCTCCATAAGCGGTTACGGGCTGGGCCTGCGCGGCCCATGACCGTCCCGAGAGCCCGTCGGAAGTGTTTTTGGACAGTCGAAGCGTTGCCATCGCACCGATGGTGCATCCGTTCAGTAGGCGATGACGTAACCAAGGCCACCAAAGGACGCAGGCATCTGGTAGTCGATACCTTAGGCTTGATGACGGCGGTTGTGGTCGCGGCGGCCAGCTTGCCTGAACGGGCGCGCGGCCAACAGGCTGAAAAAGCTCTATCAGACCGGTGAAACGGTGGCACGGGTTTATCTGGTCTGGGTCAACGGTGGTTACAGCGGCCTCACCTTTTGCAATGGGTCATGGATACCTTAGGTTGGATCATTCACATTGTCTTGCGATCGGAGGAAGCAAAGGGGTTCATCTTGCTCGAAAAACACTGGGTGGTTGAGCGCACTGTCCTCTAGCCATCGCCAATCGTGGGCATATTTGACCTGAGTTCGGTGTCAGCTCCGCAGTGCTGCCGGAAAACCCATTGCCCTAACGCCTCACGACCGTGCCGTTAACGCAAACGCACTCCCCGATTCCACGTTCTTGATTTGGCAAGTGTGACTAGAGGATGCGGCTCATCCGAGTTCAAGGGGAAAAAGATGCGGTTCCCGGCAAACCGTGCCCCTGAAACCGTGAACCCGACCGACTGCGCATCTTCGACCTTGCAGACGCTTGGGTTTCAGGCTCGTATTCCTGGAGAGAACAGGCTTGGGACGAGGGGGATGCATCTGGAGAATCAGCCCCGTCAGATTTTCTTTCTCAAAATGACTTTCTCAAAATGATGAGATCGCCCAATCGTTTGATAGGATACTTATCTGTGACTGATTCACATGGTTTCAGTCCGCCACCGTGGAGAGGTGGCCGAGTGGTTGAAGGCGCAGCACTGGAAATGCTGTTTAGGGGTAACTCTAACGAGGGTTCGAATCCCTCCCTCTCCGTTTCAAAGCCGGTCTGTGCGTTGACAGGCTGAACTCATTCCCCAAGGGACGGCAACACCACCAGCCAGAGGTAGGTGAGGCTTAGGGTTAGCGCCGTTAAGGGTAGGCCGAAGCGCAGATGCTGCCAAAAGGACAGGGCGTATCCCTGGGATGCGGCAGCTTCGACGGTGATCAAGTTTGCCACTGAGCCAAAGAGGGTCAGGTTTCCGGCCAAGGTTGACCCTGCCGCAAGGAGCAGCCAGCTTTGGGTTGCTTCGGGCGAAATAAAGGTTTGCAGCAGCAGCACCGCCGGAACATTGGAAATGAGATTTGACAGCAGTGCTGTGAGGGTCAGTAAGCCTGCCGGATGAGCGACTCCGCCTGCCACGAGGCTCAGGATATCGAGGGTTTCGACGCTGCGGGTCAAGATGAACAGCCCTGAAAACATGACCAGCAATGACCAGTCAATTTCTTGGAGGACGCGCTGGGGTTTGACGCGGCGGGTGATTAGTAGCGCTGCCATGGCCAAAAAGGCAGACTCGGCTAGGGGCAAGCCCACGGCAAAGGCGGCTAAGAGCAGGCTGGTGATGATCAGGGTTTTGCGGAGCAGGGGGCGATGGATCCGCAGCCGGGTGGCGGAGAAGGCGGTTGGTGCGGCGATACAGTTTGGAAATTGGCGCGATCGCACGTCAGGGTAGAGAACCCACAGCAAACCAATTTGCAGAGCTAACCCCACGATCGCGATGGGCGCTAAAGCCTGGGCAAAACTCAGATAACCAATACCAGAAAACGAGCCCACCAAAATGTTTTGGGGGTTGCCGCTGAGGGTGGCGAGGGAACCCAGATTGGTTGCACCGGCGATCGCCAGTAGGTAAGGCACGGGGTTGAGTCTCAGCGATCGCGTGATCTGTAGGGTCAGCGGCGTACTCACCAGCGCCAGTGTATCGTTCAAGAAAAAAGCCGACAGTAGCCCCGTGCCCCCTGTCAGCAAAACCAATAGCCCAAAAGGACTGTGAATCCATCGCAGTAGATAGTGCAGCGCCAGCTTAAAAAAGCCCGCATAGGACAGATAGGCATTGATCACCATCATGCTGAGCAAGAAAACGATGGTATTGGCATCGATCGCGACCCAGGCTTCCGTCAGGCTTAGGGTGCCAAGGGCAATCAGTACCGCTGCCCCCACGAGGGCAATGGTGGCGCGGTTCATCCGCAGGCCTGGCACATGGCCCACGCCAAACCCCAGATAGGTAAGCCCCAGAACCATCAATTGCATCACTTGCAAGACCTTGAGCACCACTTGCAATCCCTAAAAGGTGGGTAGAGTCCTCCGGGTCATATCCCGAAAACAGCTAATGTTGTAGATCAATTTGGTGGGGGAACGGACAGTGGCGTTGCTGATTCCCAGGATGAATGACCCACCCTGCGGGAAGCCGCAAAGCGTCTACATCCCAAACCCTTCTCCCTAGGGAGAAGAAGGGCTGAAAAGGCAGTTTCCCTCTGCCCTCGGGCTACCGTGTACACATAACTCCTGAAACCCTTGTGGATGCAGTAACTGCGTTCTATAGCGTCGATACATCTGCGATTGCGCTTTTCCAGTTCAGCGATACTCACGATACTCAAATGAGGAGCGAAAATGAGGAGCGATTTGAATCGTTTTGGGCATTGCAACAGCATCACAGTCGACGTTCTATCTACATCTATAAAGAATGGCTCTGCTACCGGACTTGATATGACTTTGAAACAAGTGTCTACTTTTGCCCGAACTGAATGAGACATCGCCGTGAACTCCTGAAACGAGATGCAATCCGACTTCGCGCCGTCATTTTAACGGCGGGGTTTGGGCCAAAACCATGCAATTTTATGGATCAGCGCCGCGATGCTGGGCGAAAGGGCACAGGTGACGGGCATTGCAGGCGACGGGGTTGGGTCAGTGGGGGATGAAATCACCAATTTTGTGTGATGGGGCGCAACCGTAAGGCCGACGAAGGACACGAATTTCTGCGGGGGATAGGGTCGGGACAGGCTGTTTCTTTACTTAGAGCAGCGCACGGCGCGCTCCTTTGCCCGTAACCTGACTGGAGTTCCTTCCCATGAATCTCACCTATCGCGGCGTTTCTTTCCAAGCTTTGGTGTCTGGCGTCAATGCGGTGGATACCGCTGAAACCGGATCTTCCGAGGACG
>JACYME010000111.1 GCA_015272155.1 Leptolyngbyaceae cyanobacterium T60_A2020_046 | reverse complement strand
TCCGACTTCAGTCAATACCGCAGGTCAGAAGTATTCCGTAGATCTCCGGAGCCACATCAAAAAAGTTCCCAAATGGCAGATACACCGACGGCTCGACAATTGCTGCTCCCTTGTTGTGTGCGCCGATGCGAACTCTTCAAAACCTTCGGTTTAATTTCAGGGAATCGCGATCGCGGCCTGGCAATGGGGAATGGGTCATGCTTCGAGAGAGCGATCGCGATTCAACCCTGGGCTAAGGCGTGTAAAAAAGGATAGATGGTGAGGGGACTTTTCCCGGTGAAGGACGCGGGATCGGGAATGTTGAAACAGTGTGATTGAGCAGTGAAAGATGAGTCATCGGTTGCGATCGCTCCGTTGGAGGGTTGGCCTGCGACGCATGGCCTGGGCAGGTCTGGGTGCCGTGCTGGCGATCGCGATCGCGGCCTTTGCGGGCTCCGCTGCCGAGCGCATCCAGTTTTTCTATGGCCCCTTTGAGCCCACGATTTGGGTGGAAGATTTGGCCCACTTTGCCGCCACGGGGCAGAGTCGCGATCGCCTCCAGTTTTTCACCCAGCACCTGACCCCAGCCCAGCAGCAAGATCTGCGCCGCGTGCTGAACTGGCAGGTGGATCTGGACGTGGTGGTGGTGGATCGCCTCCTGCGCACGAGCCTGGGCGATCGACTCTTTCATCATTTGGGCGAAATCCTTCAAACCGCGAGCTTTCAGAATGGGCAGGCGGCGCTGCGGGCGGCCTTCATTGCCGCCACCGTTGATGAATCAGGACTGAGCCCCATCAGCGTGGTGCGCCACTATCCCCTTGAAACCATTCAGCTCAACCACAGGCGGCTACAAACCCTGAGCCGCAATCACGCGGCGATGGTGGCGCGCCAGGCGCAGGCGGTGGCAGCGCTGCGGGCCGAGGCCCAGACCAGACGCGATCGCGTCACTCTACCGCGCCAGTTGCCTGACCCCCAACAGCCTGGCCCCTATCGCTGGCAGCGCCAACCCATCGCCTACCGCAACCCGCTGAGGACGACACGTCCCGTGGCTCAGCTTTATTTGCCAGAATCCGCCAGTGTCGCGCCGGAATCGGTGCCCGTGGTGGTGTTTAGCCACGGGGCTGCCTCAGAGCCCGAAACCTTTGGCTACCTAGCCGAACACCTTGCCTCCCACGGCTATGGTGTGGTCATGCTCCGCCACGATGACACCGCAGGGCAGTATGCCCAGGCGTTTCAGGGTAAGGTTCCCTTTCCCGGCCCGGGGCTGTTTTTGAGCCGCCCGGCAGATGTGACTGCCGTGCTCGATGCCCTAGCGGAAAAGGCGGTGGATAGCCCCAGTCTGCGATCGCTCAATTTGCAGGCGGTGGCGGTGATGGGGCATTCCTTCGGCGGCTATACGGCGCTGGCGGTGGCGGGGGCCAAGCCCAATCCCGATCGCTTGACGCAGGTTTGCGACCAACCGCTGGAATCGTGGCGGGGGCTCAATCTATCGATGGTGATGCAGTGCGACCTGTTGGCCATTCAAGGGGACTTGCCCGCGTCTTTGCGCGACCCCCGAGTGGCGAGTGCGATCGCGCTGAATCCATTCATGAATGGCGTATTTGGGCCAGAGGGGTTGGCCCAGGCGGCGGTGCCCGTGATGGTGATGGCAGGCACCCAAGACCTCCTGACCCCAGCGCTGATCGAACAAATTGAACCCTTTGCTTGGCTGCAGGGCGATCGCAATTGCTTCGTGGTGTTGGAAAATGCCACCCACTTTTCATTCCTCAACAACGCCTTGCAGGAGGGCGTGCTGCCCTTACCCAACCTGCTGACTGGCCCCGATCGCCGCGCTGCCCAGCGCCATCTCAAAGCTCTCAGCCTGTCGTTTTTGAATGCGACGATTGGCGATCGCCCAAAAGCAGCCCAGTTTTTAACCCAGAGCTACGTCGATTCGGTGGATTCTGGAGCCTTCCGGGTGTCGGTGGTGTATGGGGAGCATGGATGATACCCGCCCTCCATTGCAGAACTACACTCCTCATCACTGGTAGTTCCTCCGGCATTGGCCGCGCCCTGTGCGAACAGTTCCACACCCGTGGCGCTCGGGTTGTCGCCACGGCCCGCAACCTAGATGCCCTGGCCCCCTCGCTGCCCAAGGCATGAAAACCCTGCGGCTGGATGTCACCGAAGCCGAAACCGTGCGGCAGGTGGTCAAAGCCGTCTCCGAGGCTGAGGGGTGCATTGATGTGCTGATCAACAATGCAGGGTGTGGTCTCTTTGGCCCGTTGCTGGACTTGACCGAGGCAGAAATTGCCCACCAGTTTCAGGCCAACGTGTTTGCGCACCTTTACTTGGTGCAGCAGGCTGCTCCGGTGATGAAGGCCCAAGGGTCGGGGCTAATTGTCAACATTGGCAGCGTTTCGAACATTTTTACCACACCCTTTGCCGGAGCCTGTTGTGCGACTAAGGCTGCCGTGCATTCCCTCTCTGATGCCCTGCGGATAGAACTCGCGCCCTTTGGTATTCGGGTGGTGACGGTGCAGCCGGGCGCGATCGCCTCCCGCTTTGGTCACAGCGCGCTCCAGACCGTGGAGCAAACCCTCAAGCCCGATTCTTGGTGCCTGGCCCTGCAAGACAATATCCGCAAGCGGGCGGGATTTTCACAATTGGAGGCCACATCGGCGGAAACCCTTGCGGCTCAGTTGGTGCCGATTTTGCAACGGCCCCATCCCCCTGCGGAGATTCGCCTTGGGAAGAAGAGTCTGCAACTGCCGCTGATGAAGCGGTTTCTGCCCACAAAGGTGCTGGATGGCATTTTGGCAAAAACCTTTGGGTTGGCCGGGTAAAGGGGTAAGGGGGCAGGGAGGCAGGGAATAGGGGACGAGGCGCTTTCCTTGGGTTGTCATGGTCTGCGAACATAACGGATGTAAATCAACCTTTGGATAGGAGTTGGACATGGCAAACGCAACGCAACCGACGACTGGGGCTGATGCGGTGGATGCCGCGATCGCCCAAGGGCTGGATCTCGATGGCAGTCCCATTCCCCCGGCAAAGCTGGATCTCTACAAGACCGTGATGGCGAAGGAGGAAGGGCGGCAGCGCAGCGGGGTTCAAAACACGATGCGATCGCGCATTGTCCGCATTGGAGCCAAGCACTTTCCCCAAGATGAACTCAATCAGATGCTGCGAGATGCAGAATTTGCACCCTTGAAAGAGAAGGAAATCGCTTTTTATTACGGCGGTAAATAATTTCCGTTGCGATCGCTGTGAATTCAGGGGCAGACTTGCCCCTCTGCAAAAATGGATTCAGCGCGAGATCCAGCCACACAGTCCACTGCACCAGTTCTAAAACCAGGTGCAGTGAGGCTCGTGTTTCCCGGTTTTGCAGTGAATCAGTGGCGCGCCCCGGGTCAAAACCATAGATAATTCCCTTGAAGGCGGGTATAGCGGGGAATTGTCGTGAAATATTTCTTCCTGTCAGACGGGTGGACAACCGGCAGAGTGTGGGAGTTTGGTGGCCTGTGGAACGAAGCAGGCTGGCAGCGCAAACCCCACCTCCAGCGCCTTGAACTCAGCATTCAAGAAAACGGCGAAAAGCTTTGGCTCTACCAGGTTGAGGACGCTGTTCTCATGGTGGAGGTGAAGCCCGAGGCGGCGGCGGCAGGCCCCATCGGCCAAGTGGTGCTCAAGCGCCTCATCACCTCTGAACAAGTGATTCAGCGATTGTGTAAGTCGGCGTCGGTGGAGGTCAATGGGGCAACGGGGCATACGGCTCCAACGATGCCCTAACGGAGAGCGGTGTAACGATGCCCACGATTTCCACGATTGATGATGGTTAGAACGTCGATACAGAGCCCCGGTTTCTCCTCGGCAATTCGCCCTATCTTGTGAATCAGCCCTCAGAGAAACTGGGGCTCTCGCCATCCTGTACTGGGGCTCTAGGGGATGGAGGGTAAGGGCTACGGCCTGCGGTTTAGGTGGGTTCTTGCAAACGGGTGGGGAGGCTTCTGCCACGGAGGATTAGGGCTCAATTTCCCAAACAGGTGCGGTTTCCAAACCCTCCAGCGATCGCAGGGTGTAGCCACTAACCTCGGCGTAGGAATCAATCCACTCCGGGGTGGGATGGACGACAAAATAGCGGCCATAGCCCGCAGGCGGGGCCGGGAAAACCAGGCCGCTGTTGAACAGCAGCAGCGGCGTCTCGGGGGCGAGGTGATGGGCAAAGGCAATGCTCCAGGCGTCGCTGTCGAGCAGCACAAAGGGCTGATTCGCGGCGTTGATTTCGGCAGTGGCAGCCAGAATGTAGTCGCCGGATTTGTGCCACCCCGTCGCCGCGATCGCGCCCTGAATACCCGACAGAATACCGACTGCGATCAGGACACCCAGGAGGATCATTCCCATGCGCCGCCTGGCAGACTGCAATAGGGAGTACAGCGCAGCGGCCACCGCCAGCTCGATCCCCACATAGCAGGGGGTGAAGTAGCGCGGAATGCCCGACTGCTGTTGACCGATAACAAGTTCCAGCGCAACGATCGCGCCCGCTGGCACCACGACCAGCAGCAGCGGCAGGCCCCACTGGTCAAACCGGGTGCGCCGGATGAGCAACCCGAAGCTGGCCACCACCCCCGCTACTACCGCCAGAATCAGCAACCCCGAGAGCCAGCCGAGATCGCGCCAAAACGCCACCGCCGGGTCAATATCGACAAATCCTCGGGCCAAAGTCAGACCCAGGTTGGGGAGGAGGGCCACGGGGCCAGCACTGGCGGGCTGCACCTGCCAGCGGGTGTTGCCCGTCAGGTTGTCGCGATAGGGAGCGATCGCCACCAGCCACGGCACAAAGGACGCCCCACTGCCCACCAATGCCACCGCACAGCGCCGCACCACGGGCGTCCAACGGCCCCGTTCTGCCAGCAGCACATACAGCGCCTGGGCCGCCACCACCAGCGGCATGTACAAAAAGGTGTAAAGACCCAAGCTGACCGACAGGCCATACCCAACCCAAGTGAGGCTGTGAGGCCGCGATCGCGATCGCACCAGCAACCCGCTCGACACCACCGTCATCAACAGCCACAGGCTGTAGGGTCGCGCCTCGTGGGCATAGAGCACATGGAAGGGCGACACGGCCATCAACGCCGCCGCCAGCAGCGCCATGCCCCAGGACTGAAACAGCGATCGCGCCAGCAGCGCCATGCCACCCATCGACACCAGGCTAAACAGGGCGGCAGGGCTGCGCAGCGCCACCACCGAACTGCCAAACCCCTGCACCCAGTAGTGGGTGACGGCGTAATACAGCGGCACGTGGGTCGTGTCTTCGGTAATCAGGCTACGAAACACATCCGTGAGGCCGCGATCGCCCGTCACCTGAATCGCGGTCAACAGGTCTTGAGCCGTGAGCCTGCGCGGCGGCTGAAACAGTGCCGCAATGTCTTGGGTGGTGTAGCCCGCACTGTTGAAGGTGGTGTAGACCTCATCCACCCAAAACAGGTCGTGACCCAGCCGAAACCCCCGAAAGAAAATCCCCATCGCGATCGCGACAATCAGTGCGATCGTCACGCCCTGCGGCAAATCCACCGCGCGGAGGGGCAGGAGCCTAAATTGGGGCGATCGCTGATCCGCCATCAGAACCGTTCCACCTGCGGAAACGCCACCGTCGCTGCCTGGGCCGCTTCCCCACAGGTGCGAGGCGTCGGGAAAATCTTCGTCGGGTTCGCCAGCCCCTTCGGATTCCAGGCCGAGCGCACCCACTGCATCGTCTCCAAATCTGCTGGGGAGAACATCTCCGGCATGTAGCAGCGCTTATCGGCCCCAATGCCATGCTCTCCCGAAATGCTGCCGCCCACCTTCACACACAGCTTGAGAATATCGCCACCCAGGGCTTCCACGGCCTCAAGCTGCCCCGGAACACGGTTGTTGTAGAGAATCAGCGGATGCAGGTTGCCATCCCCCGCATGGAACACATTGGCGACACGATAGCCGTGGCGCTGGCCCAGGGCTTCAATTTCCCGCAGCACGTAGGGCAACTGTGTTCGAGGAATGACCCCATCCTGCACGTAGTAGTCGGGGCTGAGCTTACCCATCGCCGCAAAAGCAGCCTTGCGCCCCTTCCACAGCCGCAGCCGTTCTTCCGGGTCGGCGGCGACGGTGACCTGGCGGGCTCCATTCTGCTGACACAGGGCCGCAATGCGATCGCGACTCGCCGCCACCTCCGCCGGCAACCCATCGATTTCGATCAGCAAAATGGCCGCCGCATCGCGGGGGTAGCAGTCCGTCTGCACCACGTCTTCCACCGCATTCAGGCTAAAGTTGTCCATCATCTCCATGCCAGCGGGAATGATCCCCGCGCTGATGATGTCAGACACCGTCGCCCCCGCCGCTTCAACGCTGGTGAAATCTGCCAGCAGCACGTTGATCGACTCCGGCGCTTTGAGAATGCGCAGGGTAATTTCCGTCACGATGCCCAGGGTGCCCTCCGAGCCCACAAACACCCCCGTCAGGTCATAGCCGGGCGTTTCGGGCACTGGGCCGCCAATTTCCACAATGTCGCCCTCGGGCAGCACCAGCTTTAGCCCCAGAACGTGGTTGGTGGTAACGCCATACTTCAAGCAGTGGACGCCGCCGGAATTTTCGGCCACGTTGCCCCCCACGGAGCAGACGCTTTGACTGGAGGGATCCGGGGCGTAGTAAAACCCCGCCCCGCTGACGGCTTGGGTCACCCAGTTGTTGATGACGCCGGGCTGCACTACCACCCGCTGGTTGTCGAGATCGATGCTGAGGATATCGCGCATGGCGGCGGTCACAATCAGCACCGAGTCTTCGAGGGGCAACGCCCCACCAGAAAGCCCCGTCCCGGCTCCGCGCGCCACAAAGGGCACATTGTAGCGATCGCAGATTTGCACCGCCGCCGCCACAGCTTCCGTCGTGCGCGGCAGCACCACCACAGCAGGCCGCTGGCGATAGCTCGTTAGGCCATCGCATTCATAAACCAGCAGTTCTTCTTTCCGGCGAATGACGGCATCTTTGCCCAGGGCCGCTTCAAAGGCGGCAAGAATGGGCTGCCAGTCACGGGTTGGGGCGATCGCAGTGCGTTGGGCTACCATGGCAGAATTTATTTCGTCCAAAGCTGTGGAACTGTGCTTGATCCTATCCTGTGGCCCACGCTCTGGGGAGGGGCATGATATGAATGGCGGAGATAGGCAAGCCGTGGGGGAATTTCCCCAATCCCTCGCGCTAGACTACTTCTCTCTAGGGACGGTGCCCACTAGACTAATGAGGAACCTTTAGGGCACGTGAGAGCACGGTGACTGAGCAAAGCCTTCAAGTTGCAGTCGGATCAACCATTTCTCGGCAAGAATTGCGAGAACTGGTGTGATCGCAGTTGCAAATGCTGCTAGAGCAACAAAACTTTCAAGGCGCAAAGGCGTTACTCATCCCCGTTCAGCCGGCGGATATTGCAGAGGCAATCGAAGAGTTGCCTGAGCCCATGCAGGCGATCGCCTTTCGTTTGCTCTCAAAAGATGAAGCGATCGAGGTTTACGAAAATCTCGACTCCAGCATTCAACAACTCCTCATCGAAGACTTCAAACGGCAGGACGTGCAAGACATCGTCGATAAGATGTCGCCCGACGATCGCGCCCGCCTGTTTGAAGAACTGCCCGCCAAAGTCGTGCGGCAACTGCTGACCCAGCTCAGCCCCCAGGAGCGCGAAGCCACCGCCCTGCTGCTGGGCTACGAAGCGGGCACCGCCGGGCGCATGATGACGCCCGAATACATCGCCCTCAAAGAAAGCTGGAGCGTGAGCCGCGCCCTAGAGCACATCCGCAACCGGGCCGAAATGAGCGAAACGGTCTACTACCTCTACGTTACCGACGCCGCCCGTCGCCTCACGGGGATCCTGTCGCTGCGGCATTTGGTGATGGCCCAGCCCGAGCAGACCATCGGCGAAATTATGACCCGTGAAGTCGTTTCCGTACAGACAGACACTGACCAAGAGGAGGTCGCCCGCCTGATTCAGCGCTACGACTGTTTGGCAGTGCCCGTGGTAGATACCGAGCAGCGGCTCGTCGGCATCGTCACCGTGGATGATGTGATCGACGTGCTGGAAGAAGAAGCCACAGAAGATATCTACGCCCTCGGTGGGGTGCAGTCGGGCAGCGACAACTACTTCCAAACAAACCTGCTGGTGGTGGCGCGCAAGCGAGTGGTGTGGCTGTCGGTGCTGTTGTTGACCAATACCGTCACCACCTGGGTGATCAGCAGCCAGCAGGCCATTCTGGAGCAGGTGGTGATTTTGGCGGCCTTCATTCCCTTGTTGATTGGCACCGGGGGGAATGTGGGAGCCCAGTCTTCGACGGTGGTGATTCGCGGCTTGAATACCAACGAACTGGATACAAAGGGCTCTAATCGGGTGGATTCGGCGCGAGGCGATCGCGGGCGCATTCCTCGGCATTATGCTGGGCGTCGTGGTGACGGGCTGGGCCTATCTGCTCCAGGGCAGTTGGGCCATTGCGGTGGTGGTGGGGGTCAGTTTGGTGGCGATCGCCATCCTCGCCTCAACGGCAGGGGTCGCGCTGCCCTTCCTCTTCAGCGCCCTGGGGTTTGACCCCGCCCTCATGTCAGCCCCATTCATTACCACCATTGTGGACGTACTGGGTGTACTGATTTATCTCAACCTAGCCCGCTATATTCTTCAGCTTTAGCCGCGATCGCGACCCAGCGCGCTCCGCAACCCCTATCGGTTAAGGGCTTGGATCACATCGATGTGCTCTCTGGGACAACAGTGTGTAGAACAGCTCCATCGGGCGCACCCTGAGCTAACCCCATCAAGTCGGGCATCTGTGGGCTCATCCTGCCCCAATGAAAAACGGGAAGACGCGCGAAACCGCATCTCCCCGACGGGTGGAAGGCTTGCCAAACCAGGCATTAACCCAAGCGATACCCAAATCCTCGGACAGTCTTTAGGTACTGTGGCTTGCTGGGATCAGCCTCCAGCTTTTCCCGAATCCAGCGAATGTGAACATCCACGGTTTTGTTGTCGCCCATAAAATCATGCCCCCACACCTTGTCGATGATTTGGTCACGCGACCAAACCCGGCGGGGCTGACTCATAAACAGTTCTAGGATGCGAAATTCCTTGGGCGAAAGGTTGATTTCCTCATCCTTGAGAAACACGCGACATTCCTTGGGATTCAGCGTAATGTCTTGGAACCGCAGGACGGGATCCGGCTCTTGAATGCTGACCCCACGATGGCGACGCAGCAACGCCCGACAGCGGGCAACCAATTCGCGCATCCCAAAAGGTTTCGCAAGGTAGTCATCTGCGCCGACTTCTAAGCCCACCACGCGATCCGTTTCAGTGCCCTTCGCGCTCAAAATCAAAATCGGAATATCCATGCCCTGATGACGCACAAGGCGGCAGAGATCCAAGCCGTTCATCCCCGGCAACATCAAATCTAGAATCACTAAACTGATGTCTTGGGCGGGCTTCCGAGCGGGGTTGAGTGTCCCCCCAAGGATGTCTAGGGCTGCTAGCCCATCTTCTGCAACAACAACTTCAAAGCCTTCTTCCGCAAGGGCGAGCCCAGTGGTCTCGCGTATCAACTCCTCATCCTCAACGATCAAAACACGTCCCAACCCAACTCGAACCTGCTGCTGTTGGGCAGACGATAGCGCTAGAGATGACATAGGAAGTTTTCGGTTTATTACGCAAGAATTTTACCAGTCTATTCGGATCCTTTAAACGGGAGACAACCTTAAAAGTCGGACGTTCTGTTACTGCGAATCCTGCTGTGCAAATCTTCAAAACGGCCCCTTGGCGCTACGGCTGGCGACTGTCCCAGCCCGCCCTCGGGCGTATTGTCCACGCATTCTGGAACCCTTGGAGAATCAGCATCCTTACAACAATGTCAGTTCGGGTTAAGCCATTGGCCCATATTTTCCCCTCCTGGGGAGGGGTGTCCGCAGGACGGGGTGGGTGAAACCCAGCGGCAAACCCACCCCTAGCCCCTCTGATGCGGGGAAATCCTCTGAGAACGAATCGGTCTTGCACAATTTATATCAAGTCCGGTTGCTTACCCATAGATAGAATTCCTGGAACCTTTACAGAGTTGGCATCTACAGAGTTGGCATCGTTATTGCGGGTGATTAGCAGGACTTCATATTAGGACGTAACTCGAACTCAGGTTACAGTGGTTGTCCCAATTGCACCTGCCAGAGGCCGCATCCCTTGCGCGCTAAACCCTAGGCCGCATTCAACGCCACGGCGTGCGGGCCTCAGTCTGCGGCCAGCAACTGCAATAACGCTGGGAGTTGTTGCTGCGTTGCCTGATAGCCGCATTCAATAATGTCCGCCGCTTGGTGAAAGTCGAAAATGCTGTAGTGACAGAGGGTAGGCTCAAGCAGAATATCGGGGGGATACTGGGCGAGCTGGCTTTGGGTGACGCGCTGCTCCATGACATTCAGGGAAATGCCAATGACATCAAAGATGTTGGGGCCGCTTTTTTCGGCGGGAAGCCAGCCCTCGAGCTTGGTCTGCACGGTTTCTTGCATCGCTTCGTAGCGGCTCCGCAATCGTTGAATCAAGCTGGAGGCTGAGTCGGGCAGGGCAATGCGATCGCGGTTCTTTTCTTCTGCGTCATCGGCAGGGCTATCTTCCGAGCGATCGCTCGCTGACGGGTCTTCCCCTTCAGCCGACTTTTGGGAATCCGTCGCTTTGCGGGCGGAGCTCTCCAGCGTCTCACTGCCATCCACGGTTGCGGTTGGGCGATTCAAGTTCACCGCCAACACCACATCCACCCCCATGCGGCGGATTGCATCAACGGGTACTGGATTGACAATTCCCCCATCCCCCAAAAAGGTTGAATCTTTACTAAAGGGGGTGAAAATGCCCGGAATCGAAATGCTGGCTCGCACTGCATCCGCCATTGAGCCGTGGCTCAAGCATACCTCTTGCCCGGTAATGAGGTCAGTCGCAATGCAGCAAAACGGGATGCTGGCATCTTCGATGCAGAGATTTTGAAGATGTTCGGATAACAACTCATAGACCTTGTTGCCGTCGAGCAATCCACTGGCGGGAAAGACAAGGTCAAAGTAGGAGACGATGCTGCGCCAGTCGAGATCGCGCACGAGGGCTTCTAGCTCGTCCAGCTCTCCAGCCGCATAGATTGCGCCAACAAATGCCCCAATGCTGGCTCCCGCGATCGCGCTGATGGCAACATCTGCCTCTTGCAGCGCCCGAATCACACCAATGTGAGCCCAGCCTCGGGCACCACCACTTCCTAACGCTAACCCTAAGGTTTTTGTCACCACGCACTCCTTCTAGAACGGGGTCATAGAATGGGTTAAAGGCAACCCCAAAAACACTATCAGGGAAATCGATAGGAGGGCAATCAATTCCCCTCTTTTTTCAGGGCAAACGCATACTTCTGAACGCTCTCGATTTCCCTGGCTCCTAGCCTCTGGCTGTGAGGGTGCTCAAGCTCTGCCTGAGCGTCAAATTTTATGTTTTGAAGCTTCAGGGCGGGATCGGTTCCATACCCCATCGGGAATTGGCAGGCCGAACGAACGGGCTCAAGTCCATTGGGTGGGATTACGGTGGGGTAAAGCGGGGGGCTGAGATCAAGTTGGCCGTATAAAATTTAGAGTTGAAGGCGGCGTATCTGGCGGGATGCGGTTCTCATGGGCGGGGTTTGGGTCAGGCTTAGGAGCGGTTCATGATGGGGTTTCCTCCCACGCTGCTGGTTGGTTTTGGCGCGATCGCGGGGGTTAGCGCAGGGTGGCTGATATTTGGTCAGTCCTGGCTGCATCCGAGCCACTCGAAACGGCGCGAGGCCTACCTTGATCGCCAAACCGAAGCAGAGGTCAACGGCGCGATCGTGTCTGACCTGAGCCGCCAGGTGCAAGATGCTCAAATTGTGCTCAAACAAGCGCCAATCGGCTACGTGCAGGTGGATGCCGAAAATCATTTGATGTGGTGCAATAAGCCGGCCTGCCAAGTTTTGGGGATCAAAGACCCCAGCTACATGCCCGAGTCACCCCGTCTTTTGTTGGAGGTGGTGCGCTCCTACGAGCTGGATCAGTTGATTGAGAAAACGCGCCGCCGTCAGGTGCCCTGCGAAAAAGACTGGGTGCTGAATCTGGTGAAGCCAGATCCGATTAATCCCAGTGAGGGCAAGGCTTTACCGCTGCGGGGGTATGCGATTCCTCTGGCGGAGGGGCAGGTCGGCGTGTTTCTGGAAAATCGACAGGAGTCGATCACGCTGATGCAGCAGCGCGATCGCTGGATTTCTGACGTGGCCCACGAGCTCAAAACGCCCTTAACCTCTGTGCGTTTGGTGGCCGAGACGTTGCGATCGCGCGTGGATGAGTCGTTACAGAGCTGGGTCGATCGCCTGCTCAACGAGATTTTGCGCCTCAGCAATTTGGTCGAAGACTTGCTCAACCTCAGTCGTCTGCAAGATGGCCCTGGCGATGGCCTCATCATTCAGCCGACGGATGTTCCCCAGTTGGTGATTGCCGCGTGGCAAAGCCTCGAACCCTTGGCTCAAATCAAGCACCTAGAGCTAGGGTATGACGGGCCGAAGGAGCTGGTTGCGGCGATGGATGCGGCGCTCATCCATCGAGTGCTGATCAATTTGATGGACAACGCCATTAAATACAGCCCCGATCGCGCGGTGGTCATGGTTCGGGCATCTAGACAGACAGCCCCGCCAGACCTTGCCACTACAGATGAACCCTGGCTTTGCGTGGAGGTCATTGATCAGGGGTCAGGCTTCAAGGAGAGTGACCTCCCCTACATTTTTAGTCGGTTTTATCGCGCAGATCCCTCCCGAACCCGGTTGGCAGCGGCGCGCTCGGTCCAGGGGCCAACCCCAACGGAGCTAACTCAAACAGGTGGCACGGGACTGGGGCTGGCGATCGTGCAGCAAATTGTGGAAGCCCACGGCGGCGGCGTCACCGCTCGCAATTATCCCGACACAGGCGGCGGCTGGCTCACCCTCTGGCTACCCCTATCTGGCAAGGGTGAGGCGATGCCTGCGCTAAGATAGGCTGCTAATCCGTCCGAAGAATCGCGATCGCTGCCATGGCTGAACGACTTCAAAAGTTGCTATCCCAGTGGGGGATGGCCTCGCGCCGCCAAGCCGAAGCCTGGATTGAGGCGGGTCGGGTGCGGGTGAATGGAGAGGTGGCCCACCTGGGGCAAAAGGCCGATCCCAACCGCGATCGCCTAGAACTGGATGGCCGAGTCTTGTCGCCGCAAAATCGTCCTAAGAGCTACTATCTGCTGCTGAACAAACCAGCAGGCGTGGTTTCCACCTGCGCTGATCCCCAGGGCCGCCCCACGGTGTTGGATCTTTTGCCCCCTGATCTGCGTCAAGGATCGGGAATCCACCCGGTGGGACGGCTGGATGTCGAGTCTACCGGAGCCCTGCTGCTCACCAACGATGGCGAGCTCACCTTTCAACTCACCCATCCTCGCCACCATGTGGAGAAAACCTATCGCGTGATTGTGGCGGGGGTGCCGACCGCCGCTACCCTACAACGGTGGCAACGCGGTATAGTCCTATCAGGTCGGCGAACCTTGCCCGCTGAGGTGCGCATGCTGTCGATTGCCAAAGGCCACAATGCTTGCTTGGAGGTCGTTTTATGCGAAGGTCGCAATCGTCAGATTCGTCGTGTGGCAGAATGCTTGGGTCATCCCGTTTTAGAACTGCATCGACTCGCGATCGCAACGGTGACCCTGGGCTCCCTACCCCCGGGCAAAATCCGCTCCTTAACCAACGCTGAAATCACAAGTCTTCGATGTTCTGGTAAGTTACTAAAACTTGCAAAAACTTAACTTAATTAAATTTGAACGAAGTGGGCCTTGTGTAGTTAGGCGGTTTTCTTACCCCGTAGAGCGACTGAATGAAACGACAGCTCCCTGACATTCATCAACTGCACCGTGAGCAGCTTGTGGGCATTGGTCAAATTTTGCGTGATGCCCGTGAATCCCATGGCCTCACCTGTGACGATCTCGCTGAGAAAACGTTGATTCGGGCTAATTTGCTGAGCGCGATCGAGGCCGCACAGGTTGAGCAACTGCCCGAGCCTGTCTACACCCGAGGCTTGATTCGTCGATATGCCAACACCCTAGGGCTTGATGGGGAAACACTCTCTAGCCAATATTTCACCCCTCCGAGCCGAGCTGTCGAACGATCCTTTTGGCGAGTGCCCGTCACGCCTCAGCTTCGTCCCCTCCATCTCTACGTCGCCTATGTGCTGCTGATCGCCGTCGCCGTCAGCGGCCTCTCCTACACCCTCAAGCGAGCGGGCTATCGCACCAGCACCCTCCCCGTGCTCGAAGGGGAGGCGCTAGAAGAAGCCATCTTGCCCGATGAGTCTGAAGACCCTGAGGAATCTGCTGCCGTGGCTCCCGCGTTGCCGCCGGAGGTTGCCGATTCAGCCGTGCGGGTCGAGGTGCAAATGCAGGATCAGTCCTGGCTGCGGATCACCGCAGATGGGCAGGTCGCCTTTGAAGGGATTTTGCGGGAAGGGGAATCTCGGCTCTGGGCCGCAGATAAGGAGCTGAAGGTGCGGGCCGGTAATGCTGGGGGCGTAAGCGTGTCCTTTAATGGAGGCAATGCTGAGGTGTTGGGCCAGCCCGGTGCAGTCGCTGAGGTGACCTATCCCCCCGCTACGGAGCAGGCCAGCTTGGCATCTCCGACGACACGACCCCAATAGCATCACGGGGGCGAACGGTGCGACGCTTGGGAGATCGGTTCAGCCCTATGAGATTCAGCAGTGGGAATCGTCATGGCTGAGACGGTGCCTGTGTGGAGCGATCGCCATCCCGAGAAAGCCGCCCTGCGACAGGCAGTTTGGGCAAATCTGAAAACCCATCGGGTGACCCATCGCGATCCTGTTGGGCACATTCCCCACGTCATCGGTGCAGAGCAGGCGGCAGCACGGTTGGCCACTCTCCCTATTTGGCAGACGGCCTCTGTGGTAAAGTGCAACCCCGATTCGCCCCAAGCTCCCGTGCGGCTGCGGGCGTTGCAAGACGGCAAGGTGCTCTATATGGCCGTGCCGCGCTTAACCGAACCCCAGTGCTTTGTGGAGTTGGAGGGCGATCGCCTACGGGCGCAGGGGATCGCCCTCGATCACGCGGCAACAATGACAGGGGCGTTGCAAGTGGGGCGTCGGGTCGGGTTTGAGGAGATGGCCGCAATCGCGCTGGTGGTGGTGGGCTGCGTGGCCGTCTCGACCCAGGGGAGTCGCCTCGGGAAAGGGGCGGGCTTCGCCGACTTGGAACTGGCAATGCTCTGCGAGGCGGAGCTAATACAGGCTGACACGCCCATTGTGACGACGGTGCATCCGCTGCAAATTGTGGCGGACGATCGCCTGCCCACCCAGCCCCACGACTGGCCGCTGGATTGGATCATCACGGCCAGCGAGGCGCGGGCGATTTGCCCCACGCGATCGCGACCGACCGGACTCGACTGGGCCGCGATTCAGCCTGATCAGTGGCAAACGATTCCCATCCTGCGATCGCTGGCCCCGGAGCCATAATCGCTATCAGCCGTTTGCAGACTGGGCCGAGCGCGATCGCGGCGTTTCAGGAAAGTGCACAATGATCATGTTGGTTTCCCACTTGGCCCGCGCGATCGCCTCCGGTTCTCGTCCCAGAGCCGGCTGCCCCACCCGATAGGTGTTTTCCACTAAAATCAGCAGGCTATCGGGTTCCAAGGCTTCGGACACGCGCCGCACCGGGTTTCCCGACGTGCGAATTAACTCAATCTCTGTGTCCTCAACTAGGGGGGCAAAATTCTTGCCCCGGAAGGTGTCTGGCACAATTTGCAAAATTTGGAGCGGGGCTTTCAGTTCTTCCGCCAGCGATCGCGCAATCAGTAGCGTTTTGCGAATGTGCAGCATCCGAATGCGCTGCCCTGTAATGGCAAACACAATCTGGCGCGTGTTTTGAATCGGCTGCGGAAAGCGCGTCACCAGCACCGGCACCGACGCCGATCGCACAATGTTGTCGATCACGCTGCCAAAGAAATTCTCTCGATAGGTCGAAAATCCCTTCCAGCCACAGATCAGCAAGTCTGCGTCGCGCTCTTGTACCGTGCGAATGATGCCACCATCGATCGCGTCATCAATGCGCCCCACCGCCTCCACGGGGATCGTCGCCGCGTGGGCAATTTCCTCCGCTGCATCCAAGAGCTGTCGTTGCCTCATGCGATCGTGGGGGGTGACGGGGGCATTGCGATCGACCAACACATGCAGCGGCAGCAGCGTTCCCTTGACCCGCTTCGTCAAAATCACCGCCAACTGCAACAGGTTGTCCTCTGTACTGGGGTTGGCGACGGGCACCACCACTCGCTGACCCAGGGCCACCTGAGTTGCTTCGGCAGTCACAGGCTGGCCCTTCTCAGCCTCGGGCTGGGTTTCCATTTTGTTGCCCCAGCGCGCCACCACCCAGGGCGACAACACGCAGCTCACCAAAATCATGGCGATCGTGCCATTCACGGCCAGCTCATCCACAAGATCAATGTCAAAGGCGACGGTGATGGCGGCCAGGGTAGAAGCGGCCTGGGCAACGGATAGCCCAAACATCACCATCCCATTGGAAAATGCCCAGCCGAACCACCGCGCCGAACCCCAGGCTGCAACAAATTTACTGCCCACCTCGGCAACGATGATGATGCCTGCTACCACCAGCGATCGCGGTTCGCGAATCAAAATCAGCGGGTCTACCAACATGCCCACCGAAATCAAAAAGAACGGCACAAACAGCGTGTTGCCAATGAACTGAATGCGATTCATCAACGGGCTCAGCCGGGGCACAATTTGCGTAATCGCCACCCCCGCCAAAAACGCCCCCACAATGGGCTCAATCTCAATCAAATTCGCCAGGTAGGACACCACAAACAGCGCCGCCAGCACAAAGGTAAATTCGGCACTCTCATCATGGCCAAACCGCCGAAAAAACCAGCGCCCTAGGTTTGGCACACCCCACAGCACTGCAAACGTGTACACCGCCAGGGATGGGATCAGAAGCAGCCAAAATCCCAGCGTTAGGTCACCCTGATTCGCCTTGACCACCACCGCCAACACTAGCAGCGCCAGAATGTTGGTAATCAGCGTTGCTCCCAGGGTCGCGGTGGCGGTTTGAGTCCGCATGATGCCCAGCTTACTCAGCAGGGGCAGCGCCACCAAGGTATGGGAGGCCAGGCACGATGCCACCAAAACCGACGCCAACAGGCTGTAGCCCAAGGGCAACATCACCGCTGTGCCAATCACCATTGGCACGGCAAAGGTCGCCAGTCCAAAAATCAGCGCCTTATCGGCATTGCGTTTGAGATCATCCAGGCTGGTTTCCAGGCCACCGAGAAACATTAAAAACAGCAGCCCAACGGTGCCCAATAGTGTGATGGTATTGTCGCGCTCTAGGACACCCAACCCGTGGGGGCCAACAATCACCCCCGCCAAGATGAGGCCAATGATGCCGGGCATCCGCAGGCGCTCCACAATGAGGGGGGCAACCAGCATAATGGCGAGGATGATCAGAAACACTGCGACGGGATCTGTCGTGGGTTCTGGGACGATCTGGGCCACAACTGAGGTCACTGCGCTGGGTTGCCAACTTAGGTCAGCAACCGTCAAAAGATGCCATAGACCCATCACGCGGTTCTCCCTCGGTGGATAATGCAGACTCACTGTAATGCATCCCACGTCAGGAGAGCGGATATCTCTCTCACCCTCCCTCAAAATCTGTCGTCTGAGGGAGCGCCTGCTGCCAAAGGGAAGAATACTCCCGAGGGTTGGCCATCTTTAATTGAACTGATGCTGCTGGGGGTTAGCGATCGCGCGATCGCGGTGGGGTGATGCGACGTTTTACCAGGCCCGCATCCAGTTCCTCCAGCAGGGCCAAGTCTTCTGCCAGCAGCGGCGATCGCTCGGCGGTGGGTTCTGTCAGCACCGCAAAGGCTTGCCGAAATTCCTCTGGCCCCATTGCCAACGGAGCCTCTAAATGGCACGGGATCACGCGCTCAAACTGCCACTGGGCCACTTGCTCGGCCCAGTGTTGAACGGCCTTGGGGCCACGGGTAAAAATCAGCGTGCGCAACACCGGAGCCACGAGGGGGCGTCCGCCGCCGTGGAGCACGTTGAAAGACTTTTGCCAGTCTGGCTTCCAGCGAAAGGGGAAGAGGCCAAAATAGGCGCGGCGGCGGCGATCGCTAGCTTTGAGGGCTGACTGAATGACTTCCTTGAGGCTGGGTACATCCAACCCGCTGGGGCGAAAATACACCGCAAAGAGCGCAATCCGCTGCCAGCCGAGCCGCCGATTCTCTGGCGTATCGGTAAAGGGATCGCTGGCGCGATCGCGGCTGTGAAACAACAGCGGATACGGGTCAAGCTGCAAGGCTGCTGGGGGCTCTTGGGGAACCGCAATCAGCGCATCGGTGAGGCACAGCGTGCGCGTATCGCGATGGAACAGCGCCACTTCCACAAACGGCCCTAGCCCCAGGCGAATCGGCCCCAAAATACGATAGTCAAACTGATCGGCAAAGGGCGCTTCGTTGGGGTTTTCGGGCAAGCGCTGGGTGCGATCGCCCGGCAACCCTAGCCAGCTCAGCGGCAAATTCAGCGGGTAACTCCACTGAAAAGGCGCAACAAAGACCTGCGCCTTGGGAAAACATCGGGCAAATGGCCCCACAAATACCTTATGTTCAATACCCGTCGTTGTGGTCATCAAAATGTAGCGCACGGGGCCATGCTCAGCCTCCAACTCTCGCATCAGTCGGACGCATTCAGGGGTTGGAGCCACGGGCGAATACACCAACAACCCGCTAGGCTTCAGCTTGATGACCGTCATGCGAATGGGCACCACCACATAGAAAATGCCCTGGATTTGGTCAAAGGTCCAAACTGCGTCTTTAATCACTTCCTGGCGTAGTGTGCGCCGCTGCCCATAGGGATACAAGGGCACGACCGGCCAAAAGGGCCATCGATATTCCTGGCGATCGCGATTTTCCTGAAACGCTGATGATGACTTCTGTTGCCCGTCCATGCTATCTGTCGCGCACTTTGCCGCTGAGCACTGCTTGCCTCAGGAAACCTTACAGCATCTCGGTGCCCTGTGCAGCGCCACTGGGGTGCACAGGGCTTGGGTGAGAACGATGATGGAGCGATCGCGTCCCATTCACCGAAACTGGGTGCATCGCCATCCTGTCCGCAGGAGACTCACATCGACATCCGCACTCATTGTGAAGACCTTGAACGGTTCAGCATTTTTTCAGAAAAAGAAGCTGGCATCATCACGGTCATCACAATCTTCAACGCAACTGAAAGGACAACTTTAGGCTGTTTCAACAGCGCTGGATTATGTCGCATGGTTAGCCAAAGACAACGCGCTGCATCCACGCCTTTTCGACGACCTGGCGGCCCCTCCAGAGCCTTGAAGGTAAGATACTGATATAAATTTGCGAGGCTCTTTCCCTTCAAAGCTTGGAGGTTGTCGGGTGCCTTCTCAAAAGCCCGATCAATCACCTTTAAGCACTCGCGCTCTTGGCGAATTACGTTTGAAGACATCGAATTTGTACGGCGATACTGCACATGAGGAGCCGGTACGCACACAAACGCATGATCAACAGCCAAGCGAAGCAGCATATCCCAATCTTCAGCCGCTTTTAGAGTTTCATCAAAGTCACCAACTTGCTCAAAGACGGATCGGAGCACAAGGATGTTTGAGCCACTTTCGACGAAATTTCTCAGTAGGAGTCGCTCAAGCACCTGACCGTTGGCCGTAACCCGCGACCCCGCTTGAAAAATCCGACTGTTGCCGTCAATATAATCCGTCCAGCTATAGGCAACAGCGGCGTCAGGATGATCCCCCATCGCCTGCAACTGTGCCTCTAGTTTCTCCGGCGTCCACAGATCATCGGCATCTAAGAAGGAGATGTATTTCCCAACTGCACGATGGATGCCACGATTTCGACTGGCCGAAAGTCCTTTATTGGGGTAGTGGTGTAGTTGAATGCGTGAATCTTGAATACTGGTCACGATCGCGGCTGTTTGATCCTGAGAACCGTCGTCAATTACCAGCACCTCAAAATCTGTAAGACTCTGGGCTAAAACAGAACGGATCGTTTCTTCAATGGTTTTTTCACCATTAAAGACGGGGATTACGACAGAAACGAGTGGCATAATCAGTTCCAGTCCTGTGATAAAAGATGACACCCATCACCGAGAGCGTGATGGCGCGATCGCGCTTGATTTGCTGAAAACAATCGCCCGTTACAAGCCCCGTCCAGTCTATTGCCCAAGATGACTTGAAGCCACCCGACACTCAAACCGACAGCCCCCAGCAAGGAACACCGCTACCAGCCCTTTTGTTCAATGAATTCTCGGCTAGACATGACCGAGCCATCGCGCCGGACAACTTGCTTGATGCCGTGCTTCTCGATCCAAATGCTGCGAAACTCTGGCATCCGCTTGCGGAAGGCCATGTAGTTTGTAGAGAAACGCTCTTCTTTGAGATGAACATGATCAACCCGAATGTGGGGGGTATACCCAACTTTCATCCCGGCTACCTTCGCTCGAATGAAGAAGTCTGCATGCTCCGCAATTTTGAGCTGGTCGTCCCATCCCCCAATGCTTCGAACCGGCTCTGTTCTGGCAAGGAAGAAGTTATGAACTAGGTCACAAGTCACAAACTCATCTGTTTTCTCATGAAATCCATCACAAAACTCTAGAGTGCCATCCTCAAGCTTGATGTTGAGATAGAAATCAATTAATCTTTTTCGATAAAAATCTCGCTTAGATTTTGAACGCTCAAAAACTAGGCCACTGAGAATGTCAAAGTCATGATTTTTCAAAATATCCCGCATTCTATCTAGGTGAGTTCCTCGACAAAAGAAGTGATCATCATCCATCAGCAGGAAAAACTCTGTCTCCACCTGCTCTAGGAGATGATTTCTTCCTTTGGAAAGCCCAGTGTCAAAGGGAAGATAGTGAACTTCGGTCTTGTCGTCCGCGATCGCGGTAGGAACTTGGCTATCATCGGCGACGAGGATCCGAATGTCTGGGTAGAACTGCCGAATCTTCTTGATAGCTCCGTTGACCGTTTTTGGCCGCTGAAACGTCTTGATTAGGACGGTGATGTCGCGAACGTCTGGAGCTTGCTTCCCGAAAAACATGTCTGCATCCTCTCTTGTATGACCTGCGTCTCGTCGATCGCTCAAACGAATGATTTGTGATCTGTTGTCGAAAGCTGTTCCCCATTCAAAGGTGGGCAAACAAGCTTCAGGAACGGGGACTTTTTAACCCAATTTTCGTGAGATGCACCAGAGTTAGTTTAGTGCCAGTCAAAAAAATATCTCTGCTACTCAAACTCAACCAAAACCTGCTTGGCCAGGAGCGTTAACTCAGTTGTTCAGTTGTGACGTCGCGATCGCGCCACCCTCCAATTTGGCTAACTGCTCTCAATTTATGGGGGAGTAAGGCGCATCATGACTACCTAGGTGATGAGGCAAAGAGGAAGAGATATTTATCTAGAAATAATTGATAAAGAAGGCGCTTTTTTCAGTGCAGGTTGAAAAATCTTCTACTATTACATCAAGAATGCTCGAAAACAGGATGATGATGAGAGTCAATTTCATCTCTTTTTGAGAAAGACAAAAAGCTGGACAGGCTCAAAACGACCCATTGGAATTTGGATAGGGTCTTCAAAGCTTGAATCTTGACGGAGGCGGGCGATGAACTCTGCATTGTTTTGATTATCTGGGTCTTGGGAAATGACATAGTCTTGCGCTGACTCTGTAGTGGAAAACGTGAAAACAACCTCGGCCTCCCGGGCCGACTCCATCACCTGATCCCAATCAATATCGCCAATAATATAGCTCCACAGCCATTCCACATCGACGGGCTCGTCATCTTGTACCCAAGCAGAGCTAATCTGCGTCGGGTTTAGGGGGTTTGCATTGCCGATGTAGGCAAGTTGGGGTCTTTCGAGGCCGCGACTGTCGGTAATAGCTTTCAGCTGTGACCAATCCCACTGTTCTTCTCGCTGCATGACGGTAGTAGGGTTGCCCCAGTGTATGGCGGCAGCGGCAGCATCGCCAGCCTGATAGCGCGCATCGCCAGGGGTTGGAGACACCATCACGGCCAGTTGAAAGCAGAGGATAATGGTTGCGATCGCTGCTAGCCCGCGCTGCTCTAACCACCGGGTTTTGCTCGCTGCGATCGCCATCCCAATGGCCAGCGGAATTAACAGCGGGGAAATCAGGCGCGGATTATGGTTGGTGCCAAACATCGCGATGACCCCAATGGGCACCGCGCCCGCCGCGCACATCAACAGGGCTGTCGCCTCTGCCCGGTTGAGCACCACGGTACGCCGAGCCAGTCGGAAGACCAAAGTTGCGAGAATTGCCAAGGTCAACAGCGTCAGCGCTGGGCCAAGGATTGCTTGGGAAAAGACATAGAGCCATCGCAGGAGGGTTTCTGGCGCTCCAGGTGGGCCTAGGGCATCTCGAATATTGCCGCCGGAGCGAAAGGCTTTTGAAATCGCCGCCCGGTAATTGAAGCCCCACCAGGGCAACATCAAAACCACCGCGAGAACCCAGGACTGGATCAGTAATCGCGGCGTTGGAGCTTGGATGACCTTACGCCACCCCAAAACAAGGGCAAGCAAGAGCGTGGGGCCAAGCACTAGCACAGCGGTCGGTTTTGCCAAGCCCGCCAGCCCCAGAGCGCAACCCATCCCAATCCAACCCCAGCGGGTCGGCTGCTGGCGATCCCAATCCACAAAGAGGAAGTACAGGGTGGCCGCGATCGCCAGCAACATGGGATAGTCCACATAAAAGCGCATGTTGGGGCCAATGATGATGGGGCAGGCCAGCCAGTAAATCACAGCAAAGCTGCCCGCGATCGGCCCCGTAATGCGTCGCGCCGTCAGGTAAATAAAGCCTGATGTGATCCCCAGAGACATCCATGACACGAGGCGCAGCGTCATGGGATTTGGCCCAAACAGCAGCGCCGCTGGAAACGCGATCACTCGGAAGGCTGGAGGACGGCTGGTATCTTCCCCCACCCAAACCTGCAAGAGCCGCCCCAGCCCATACTGCTCAAACCGATACATATCCCGAACCATGCGGTTCAGATAGTTGGTTTCATCCCAGTTGGTGCCATAGGGATGGGCAGACATCCAAAACACGGCAGCCACGGTCAACGTGACAAAGAACACGACGGCTAATCCCGTCCAGAACCCAACGCCAAAGGCTTTGTACGGAAACCCCAGAACCTTGGTTTTAGAAGTGATTGATGCCATCTTGCGGCTCCAGTGTGATGCCTTCATCGGGAGTACTGCGTTGGGGAATACCAACTCAAGCGACGGGAGCCGAGAGATCGGGAGTCAAAATAGGCCGCCCTTCAAAATGTTCTGGAATTGGCGCGCCCAGCAGCGCCACCATAGTGGGAGCAAGATCGATAGCCTTACTCGCAGGAAAGTTCGACCCCGGTGCAATGCCTTCCCCTTGGGCCAAGATGAACCCATCGGCCCGGTGGCTCCCGGTGCGACAGAAGGGAATTGGCCCAATGCGGCCCACATCGGGGCTATCGACGACATCGGTCGCATTTTCCTCTTGCCAGAGCACGATGAGATCGGCGTCAGGGCGCTTGTCGTCAGAATCCGTTGCTGAGGTTCGCGTCCGCACAATTTCGCGCACCATCGGCTGGCCCGTTCTAGCATCGGTCAAGCGATGCAGCATTTGGCTGACCTCATCACAAACGGCATCGTACTCCTCTGGAGCGACAATGCCGTTGGCTTCGCGTCCCTTGAGGTTGATACGCACATACCCTTCAGAAAAGCTCGGCAGTGCGAATGCTTTCATGTCCTGCCAGCGAGTTTTGTACCAGTTTGCGGGCTGCCAAAACAGGGGATCGCCCTTGGCAATCTGCTCATAGGGAGATTCCAGATCGGGCTGGGTACTGCGACCCAAGAAAGGGGCGACGCGATTGAAGAGGCGCGTTGGGGCTTCTCGTCGGAGAAAGCCCCGCAGCCAGTTGGCATCATGCTTACAGCCCCAGACATCGCCATACCAGCCGCGCTTGTGGAACCGTGTGAGCGGGGCCGGGGGCGTTTTGCCCAACGTTCCCTTACCCAGTCCGATGGTGCCAGGCAGGCTCCAGCGATAGAGCAGCTCAGGCAAAAAGATCATGCTCGGCAAGTCCATGACGTTAGAATCCATGCCGTGGGCCGAGAAGACAATGAAATAGGCCTCCTCGGGGGCCGCGCTGAGGATATCCCCGATCGCGCGATCGGTTTCTTGAAACACCTCTAGGAGGGCGTCTCCGCTGACCTCATTGGCGCTGGGCGAGATTGGGTGGGGCTGGCTCAGGTGCCACATATAGTGCCCAGCGGTGTGGGTTTCCCCAAAGATGGTTAAGAAGAAATCAGGATTCTCACGGCGAATCAAGTCTTGACAAATGGCCGCCCTGCGTTGAATGCCGACCATGAGAGCCTTTTGCAACTTTGCCAGTGCTTCAAAATCGCGACAGTCCGCAAAGTCCTTTAGCAACACAGGGTGTTTCCCGTGTTTTTGAATCATTTCCTTAAGCAGTCCAGGGGGTCGGGATTCACTCTTTGTTTGAGGAGAATGGGCTCCCCAGGCCAGAACCTGTGGGCCATTGGCTTGTTCTGACAGCGCTGATTGGGGGATATCAAACACGGCGATGCGATAGTCATCGCCTAGGGCGTAAAAAGGCTGATATTCCTGATAGTCGTAGGCTCCGACCTCGACGACTTCATAGGTTTTTGGGAAGTATTTGACTGGCCCCCAGTAGCCGGTTTTCTCTGGGGAGCAGCCTGTCAAAAAGTTAGTCCAGGGAGTTTCTGCCCGATAGTGCTCGTGGTTGCTGAGGCGCGCATAGCCACCGCGATCGCGCAGCCGTTTGAGATTGGGTAGCCTGCCTTGCTCAATCCAGGTTTCAATCAGTTTGGGCTCGGCAGCATCTAGGCCAATAGCGATTACAGGATGTTTTGTCATCGTTTTCAATTTCGTGGAGATGAACTTTTCAGGTCTATATTTTTGAGTAAGTCAGTTGGAGGCTATGAATGTTTCCTGGGCCTAGTTTCTTCCTAATCGGGGTTAGGCTCGCCTCAGGGTAAAGAGCTGCCAAAACCAGAAGAATGGGCTGATCCAACTGCTTTGCAGAAACTGAAGTTCACAGGCCAGGATGGGATCGGTGTTGATTTTGCCACGATGTTTTATCCAGTACGCGATCGTCCGTTTCAGCCCGCCCAGGGTGATTTTGAGCATAATGAACGGCTTGGCAAAGTTCGGGGCATTCAACACCCGCAAGTGACAAACGCACAACCCGCAACCCTGAGCCAGTTTTAGCAAATATGGTTTTTCTAACCGATGGGGAGGAATTTGGTGGAAGCTGTGCATGGCCGGGTTGTACCAGATTTCCCAGCCCTTTTGGTGCAGGTGCAGGAGTGCCTCAAAATCTTCCCCAGAGAGCATCATGCCGTTGACGCGACCCACCAGTCGAAGCTGACGCGGCACACTATTTTGCCAAGCCGACTTCGACACCACGAGGGCTGCACCGGGAGGCATGTTGAGGACGGCGGGGTCGTAGCGGTGGGGCGTTTCTCCCCGTTCGCGAATGGCTAAAAAAGATTGAATGCGCTTGAAGTTTGCCGGAGGCTCCCCTTCAAAGGCGGGGTGAACCTGCCCGCCGTAGGCTCCGGCGGTGGGGTGTTCTTGGCTAAAGCGATGGGCCGCAGCCAGCCAATCTGGGGCAGTGATGACATCATCATCGACAAAGGCAACCCATTCTCCCCGGGCCGCATCGATCGCGTGTTGTCGGGCGTAGGCTAACCCTTGCTTTGCTTCAAAGCAATACCGCAGCGGCGTTTGGGTGGGCCAATCTGTTTGGTAGCGCTGGACGAGGGCGGCGGTGTCGTCGTGGCTGTTGTTGTCCACCACCAAGACTTCCCAGGTGAAGGTGTCGGTGTCAATCTGCGATCGCAGGGCATCCAGCACCTGAGGCAACCGGGCTGCGCCGTTATAGGTTGGAATTGCGACTGTAAAATTCACCATTGCCAGCTAACC
>JACYME010000190.1 GCA_015272155.1 Leptolyngbyaceae cyanobacterium T60_A2020_046 | reverse complement strand
GGGCGATCGCATCAACCCCGTCACCATTGCAACCTACTTTTCGCTCACGACCGCCACCCTGCCCAACTTTGGCTACGGCGGCTTCAGCACCCACACGGTGAACCTCGACCTATTTGCCCCGGCAGGGTTTGATCCCAACACCGTGGCCTTCATCCCCGTGGCGGGCAATCGCGCCCGAGTCTTAGACGATGCGGCGGGGTTCCAGATTTCCGTTAACCTGCAAGTGCAAGAAACCACGGGGCTGGGCCTCGCGATGACGCTGACAACAGCGGAGGCGAGTGGCAACTTTGATGGCCTGGAACTGCGCTTTATTCGCGACTATTACAGTCCGGCTTCGGGGCAGCCCCGCGATGCGATCGCCCTGCTCGATGCCAACTTCAACATTGTGCAAACCACGCGGCGCATCAACCTTGATCGCGATGTCACCTATCGCGTGGTGGCCGAAGATGGCTTCTTTGGGCTTGCCCAGGGCAGCACCCTGCTGATGGTCGGTGACTTGGTGAGCTACAACTTCGACCCTTCAGACAGTATGCCCGCCCTGCCGGATGTGCTGAATCCTTACGAAACATCGAGCTACCTCTTCATTGGGGACAATTCTGACCGGGGCAGCGCCCAGTTTCGTCTAGGCCGCACGACCCTCGGAGATTTTTCGCGGCGTGGCACAGAGGGGAGCGATCGTATCCGCACCAACCGTAACCGTCCCATCGTGGACTTTGTGAACGCCCTGGGAGGCAATGATTTCATCCGCACCTTTGGCGGCGACGATTACATCAACGGTGGCCCAGGGGATGACAACATCAACGGTGGCGCTGGCAATGACACCATCGACGGTGGTGCGGGGGATGACACCATCATCTTTGGCACCGGGTTTGACAGCATCAATGGCGGCAACGGGTTCGACACCCTGCGGATTCAGGGGCGGTTCATCTTGTCCAATGCGGGCTCGTTGGCGCGGGGTGTGGTGGTCGATCGCCCCAATCAGGCCAATTTTGAGGCTACACTGCCCACTGCCTTTGATTCCCGCAATCCGCTGCGGGTCAACCTCCAGGCGGGGGCGTCCTTCACCAATATTGAGCGGCTGGAAATTCGCGGCACCAGACAGGCCGATATCGTGAATGCCTTCTACGAAAGAACCCCCGTCCACATTACCGGGGGCAATGGCAGTGATCAGCTCTTTGGCGGCACGGGCAATGATGTGCTGATCGGGGGGCGGGGTCGCGATATTCTCAACGGCTTTGGGGCGGTGACCAATCAGAGCACGATCGATATCCTGACGGGCGGCGGGGGCCGCGATCGCTTTGTCCTTGCCGATGCCGACCTCCACAACAGCGCCTACTATGTCAAGGCGCGAGCCAACGACTACGCCGTCATCACAGACTTTCAGCGCGGTATCGATGAGATTGTGCTCTATGACTACGGCATTCAACTGGCGAACTATACCTTTGCTGATACACGGGTCAGCTATGGCACGGTGACCAATGCCCAAGCCACCTCTATTACCGTCGGGGGCGACCTGATCGCATACTTAGTTGGCATGCGCCCTGCGGATCTCAGCGCGTCAGATTTTGTCTTTGTCCGCAGCGATCGCTAACCTCCCGAATTGAGGACAGAGTTGCGCTGCCCTCGATTCGCGATAGCGAGGTTCCATGTCAGGTCTACGGTTCACGGTGGCGTCCTTCAACAAGTCCGGCAGGCTGCCACGACGGAGCCCCATAGCATCATGAGAGCGCCGTTCAATACGCTGCCCATAGACGACGGCAGGGGGCGTTTCTGTGCATTCAGGATGCTGGAAATCCGGATGTCCTGACTTAGCCTATCTCGCGTTGTGTAAAGCCAACTCAATCGAGAAAGGACACAATTCAACGCAAAACTAGGATGGGGTGGTAAAACAGGGGCTAGAGCGATCGCCGCATTGGGTCATGGGACATCGTGAATCATGAACCATCAAGGTGCCTGGGCTGTTGGCGTGGGGAGAATCTCCCAGGCGGAACGCGGAGTTTGGAGAAGGGCGTTTTGTGCCGATTGTGGATTCCAACACGGGTCGAAATTCTGGCCAAATTTGCAGGCGGTGCTAGACACAAATCCTGAGTTGGGCGGCACCGGTACGATGCTTCGGCGGCTTTGGCGATCGCGAAGCGGAGATCCGCCCTTGAGCGCTCCTAGATTGTTCAGTCGTTTGCAAATCACTACTTGATGCCAATGACTCGCCGTTTTTTCTGGTTTGATGCTAGTCCTACGGACGCTGAGTCCGACAATGGCAGTGCGACGGATCCGCCGACGCGGGCGCTGTCGGTGATGGGGCGGCGCATCGTGGCTTGGAGTTTGGAACTGGGCCTGTTGACGGCGAGTATTGCTGTGCCGCTGGAGATGGGGGGCTGGGTGAACGCCCGCGCAGCTGAACCGCGTCGGGAACTTAGTCCGGCGTTGCAATGGGCGCAACGGGTGACGGCGCGGCAGTTGGGGCTGTCGCCGCGATCGCTGCCCACCCAGGTTTCGCCGTTCACCAATCTGTTGTGGTCTGTGGCGCTGGGTGCGCCGATGGTGCTGGCAAGCCTCCATCTTTATCAAGTGGCGCGGCGCGGGGCCAGCGGTCCGAAGCGTTGGCTGGGGGTGCAGGTGGTCACGTTGGAGGGGCGCGTCCCCGGTTGGCGACGGGCGCTGTTGCGCGAGGGGCTGGGCAAATGGGGTGGGCCGATCGCGATCGCCTATGGATTGTGGCAGGTGAGTGGCGCGTTTCCGACGATCATTTTATTGACCGGGCTGGGGGCGGTGGCGCTGGTGGGCGAGGGGCTGACGGCCCTGGGCAATCGTCCCCGGCGGGCCTGGCATGACTGGCTGGCGGGGACGTGTGTTGTGGATCGCGATACGGGGGCCATTGTGCGCCTGGAATCGTTGATGGATCAGGAGTCGCCGCTGCTGCCGCGATCGCAGCGGCGATCGGCAGCCCTCACTTGGATGGAAGATGACGGCGGCCTCACGTCTGTGGTGCTGAATCCGTTGGGATCATGGCATGACGCGCCGTGGCATGGCTGGGGGCGGCGGGCCTTTTCCCTGGGCTTGAGTGGGGTGCTGCTGCTGGGGGCGCTGGCGGGCGTGGGCGGCACCCATCTGCTCAGCCAGTGGACGGGCGATCGCAGCCGCAACGATACCCTTTTCGTCAACCTGGTAGCAACCCTGACCAACCCTGCTGCGGATGCCTCAGCCCGCCGCGCTGCCGTCTTGGCGCTGGGCAATTTGCCCGACGATCGCGTCACCCCGTTGCTGGTTGACCTCATCGCCCAAGCGGATGATCCCCAATGGCTCGATGCGCTCCACCAGGCGATCGTCAAGCGGGGGCCGGAGGCAGTGCCCGACCTACGACGCCTGAACCAGAGCCTCAGCGCCGACCTCAATGCGCAACGTGATCCGGCCCGGCGACGTCAGCTCATGGCTCGCCTGCAAACGGTGAACCGAGTTTTGACAAAGCTGATTGTGCTCACCCCCAACACCACCCGTCTAGACATCGATCTCAGCGGCCTTCATCTGGGGCAGATCGCCCAAGGCGATGGCGAGTTTGTGTTGGTCTTGCGGCAGCAAAACCTGGCGGGGGTGCAGGGGCGCGGTGCCATTCTCAATCGCGCTCAGCTTCAAGGAGCCCGGTTTTTTCACCCCGGCACAGATAACCATTACAACACCTACGACGACTGGGTGTCAGACCTCAGCGGGGCTGACCTGACCGAGGCTGACCTGACGGGGGCTGATCTGTCGCTGGCGCAGTTATCTGGGGCGAGTCTGTTGCGGGCGACCCTGAGCCAGGCGAATTTGAGCACGGCAACGCTGAATCAGGCGAACTTGGAGCGATCGCGCCTCATTCAAGCCACCCTCACCGAGGCCACCCTCATCCGTGCGCGCCTCACCGCCGCCGACCTCACCGCTGCCCAGCTTCAACGGGCCGACTTCACCCACGCCCGCCTCCAGCAGGTGACGGCTGCTGGAGCCAACTTTTCTGAGGCGGTGCTGCACGGGGCCACCCTGCGCGGAGCCGACCTCACCGATGCTGATTTGACCGCTGCCGACCTGCACACCGCCGATTTGGAAGGGGCGCGCCTGCGTGGGGCAAACCTGCGCGGGGCAGATCTGCGCCAGGCCAACCTGCGTGATGCGGATCTGCAAGACGTGTGGCTGCATGGGGCGGATCTAACCGGGACTGATTTCGCCGGGGCAGTGTTTTTCCCGGCGCCGGCGACGGGGCAACAAGGTTTTGTGGAAGATGTGCCGAGCTTTGGCGATCGCCAGCAATTTGACCAGGTAGACTTCAGCGAGGCCCAAAATCTAAACCCCGACCAACTCGCCTATATTTGTGCCCAGGGGGGCATCCACCCCGCCTGTGACCTGTCCGGCTTAACCCCAGGGCGCAATTCGGTGTTCTAACCACAACATGCCATGCAGCGGACTCGCCTCTCGACCCTGATCGAAACCACCACCACCCGCTTTGGACGCTGGGTGTTTAACCCCTGGCGGCGGGTGTCGTTGGTCATCATCGGGTTGCTGTTTGGGAATTTTTTCGCGATCGCCATCTCCTCCATTGCCGGTCAAGCTGCTGAGCTAGATGTGGTGGTGTCCGCCATGTTGCTCGTCGGTGTCGAAGTCGTGAGCTGGCTGTTCTACCGCCGCCGCCGTCCCGATGTTCAGCTCAATCTGGGCCTCGAAGTCCTCAATGCCTTCAAGCTGGGCATGATTTATGGGCTCTTTGTTGAGGCATTTAAGCTGGCCAGTTGAGCCCTTTTGGGCGTAGCCAGTGGGTGCAGTTTGGCAGACTGCCCATAGGCCAGAAGCAACTCGATGGCAGTTTTGAATCCCGATGGCAGTTTGAATGGTGCAGCTTGGATAGTGCGCCGCAGAATGGGTATTGTGATCCCCATAAAAATCGGCGGCGATTAAATTCCAGGGCTAGAATGGGGGGATGTGCGTTTAGGCTTTCGGCATGTCGCTCCCTGTTGTGGCTATTCTTGGTCGCCCAAATGTGGGCAAATCGACTCTGGTTAATCGGCTGGCAGGGGCGCGCGATGCGATTGTCTATGACGAGCCTGGGGTGACCCGCGATCGCACCTATCAGCCTGCGTTTTGGCGCGATCGCGAGTTTTTGGTGGTGGATACAGGCGGCCTCGTGTTCGACGACGATACTGAGTTTTTGCCCTACATTCGCGAGCAGGCAATGGCTGCCCTGAGCGAAGCGAGCGCGGCGATTTTGGTCGTTGATGGTCAAGAAGGCCCAACGGAGAGCGATCGCGAAATTGCCAACTGGCTGCGGCATCAGCCCGTCCCAGCGTTGTTGGCGGTCAACAAGTGCGAATCGCCAGACCAGGGCTTGATCCAGGCGGCTCAGTTTTGGGAGCTGGGGCTGGGTGAGCCGTACCCCGTTTCTGGCATCCACGGCAACGGCACGGGGGAATTGCTGGACGATCTCGTCGGTCATCTTCCCGAAACCCGCGAAATTGAGGCCATTGAAGAAATTAAAGTGGCGATCGTGGGGCGGCCCAATGTGGGCAAATCGAGCCTGCTGAATGCCTTTGTGGGGGAAACCCGATCCATCGTGAGCCCAATATCTGGCACCACGCGCGACGCGATCGACATGGTGGTCGAGCGGGGTGAACAGCGCTATCGCTTGGTGGATACGGCGGGCATTCGCAAAAAGAAACAGGTCGAATACGGCCCGGAGTTTTTCAGCATCAACCGCTCCTTCAAGGCCATTCGGCGATCGGATGTGGTGCTGCTCGTGATTGACGCGATCGACGGCGTCACCGAGCAAGATCAAAAACTCGCAGGTCGGGTTGAGGACGATGGCCGCGCCTGCATCGTTGTTGTCAACAAGTGGGATGCGGTTGAAAAAGACTCCCACACCATCTACGACTACGATCGCACCCTGGGCAGCAAACTGTACTTTATGGACTGGGCCCAGCGGATCTACGTCAGCGCCATGACTGGTCAGCGCGTCCCCAAAATTCTGGATTTGGTGGATCAAGCCGTTGAAGAACATCGCCGCCGCGTCTCCACCTCCGTGGTCAACGAGGTGCTGGAAGAGGCCGTGAGTTGGCACTCTCCACCGACCACCCGCCAAGGTCGCCAGGGGCGGATCTACTACGGCACCCAGGTCAGCGCTCGCCCGCCTGCCTTTGCCCTGTTTGTTAACGATCCGAAGCTGTTTACCGATAACTATCGCCGTTACATTGAAAAGCAGTTTCGCCAGAATCTAGGCTTTGAGGGCACGCCCATCCGGATCTTTTGGCGGGGCAAAAAAGTCCGCGATGCGGAACGCGATAGCGTAAACCGCGCCACGAAAGTTTGATGCCGTTGACGGACGCATGGATCTCTTAAAGTCCCTGCCCATTGGGCTATATCTCGAAGAACCCGTGACCTGGCTCCATCGCTTAGACGCCCGCGTCAAGCTGCTGTGGCTGGTGAGTATTTTGGTGTCGCCAATTTTGGCGAATACCCTTTGGCGGTTTGTGCTGGTGGGGGTGCTGATTGGGGTCACGCTGCTGGCGGTGATTCCCCTGCGGGTATGGCGGCAGCAAATGGGTTGGCTGTTGGCGCTGTGTACCTTCATGCTCGTGCTGACGATGATTTTGCCCGATGGCCTGTCCTTGAGCTATCAGCCTCGGGTGCCTACGGCGTCGGATGTTCAGCAGCTTTCGCCCGTGCCCGATGCCTTTGCCCCAGAAATCTTTGCCCAACCGCAGCCGACGGGGTATCGCTATGTGGTATTTCACCAGGGGCCGGTGCGGGTGACTCAGCGATCGCTAGAACTTGGGATTCGACTCAGCACGCTGTTTTTTACGCTGATCTATGGCACTAACTTGTTTTTGCTGACTACGGCGGCGGAAGAAATCACGGTGGCACTGGAGGTGTTGATGCGGCCCCTGCGGTGGCTGCGGCTGCCTGTGACGGAGGTGGCGCTGACGGTGACCCTGGCGCTGCGGTTTATTCCCCTGGTGCTGGAAGAGATTCAAAACCTGGTGCGATCGGTACAAACCCGCGCCATCAATTGGAAAAAGCTGGGATTTCGGGGCTCGGTGCAGGTGTGGCTGGCGGTGGCGGAGCGCCTGCTGCAAAACCTGCTGCTGCGGGCTGAACAAACGGCGGCGGCGATGGCGGTGCGGGGATTCACCACCCCCAACACCCATCGGGTGACCTGGTATGGGCTGCGCCTCACGGCATGGGACTGGCTGGCGCTGGCCGTTTTGGCTGGATTTTGGTATGTCCGCTGGGTCTGGGGTGCTGAGGCGTGATGACTGAGCCGTTGCAGCCGTGGGTGGTGCGATCGCGTCCCCTTGATCACCGCACCGGAGCGGCGGTCTTTGCAGCGCTGTATGGCCCCGGTGCCAGCCACACCGGGCCAGGCTGGCGGCAAATCGCCACCTTGCTGGAAAGTCCCTACCCCCTACCCGCCGACACGCCCCAGTCCCGGCTGGCGCGCTATTCTATCTGTGCGGGGCCGCCCCGCTGTGTGGGCGATCGCTCGCTGATGTGGACGCCGCGCCTGGGAGAGATTTTGCCGATGCTGCGCGATCGCCTGCACAGCCCCCACCCAGATACCGTGCTGCTAGATGAACAGGGGCGTCCCCTGGATCCGCCGCTGGAACCCTTTGCGGGGGGCTGGCTGGGCTGGCTGGGCTACGATCTGGCCTGGGAAATCGAGCGGTTACCCACCCTTAACCCTGATCCTCTGCCCTTCCCGATCGCCTTTTGGTACGAGCCCGAAACCTTCGCGATCGCCGACCACCACACCCAACAACTCTGGCTAGCTGCCACCACCCTGCCCCAGTTGGAGGCCATGACGGCAGCCCTGGAGAATTTCGGCGATTCGACCAAGACGGCAGGGCACGATCTCGTCCCGGCTACACCGCCGCGCGATTTGCCCCTCACCCTGCACTCCACCCAGGCCGACTACGAAGCCGCCGTGCGCCAGGCCAAAGCCTACATTCAGGCGGGGGATATTTTTCAGGCCAACTTGTCTCTGCGGTTCTCTAGCCCAACCCTGACGGAGAGCTGGTCGCTGTATCAGCGCTTGCAGGAGATCAACCCCTCCCCCTTTGCCAGCTATTGGCGCACACCCTGGGGCGTGGTGGTGAGCTGTTCGCCAGAGCGCCTAGTGTCCCTGCGGGGGCAGCAGGCCGAAACACGCCCGATCGCGGGCACGCGATCGCGCGGCACAACTCCCGCCGCTGACCAACGCCTCGCCCAAGAACTCCTCGCCAACTGCAAAGAAAACGCCGAGCACATCATGCTTGTGGATCTTGAGCGTAACGATCTTGGGCGCGTCTGCACCTGGGGCAGCGTCCGGGTCGATGAACTGATGGTACTAGAGCCCTACAGCCACGTTATGCACCTGGTTAGCAACGTCATCGGCACCCTCCATCCCGCCGCTGGTCCGGTGGATCTGATTCGCGCCATGTTTCCCGGCGGCACGATCACGGGCTGCCCCAAGGTGCGCTGCATGGAAATTATTGAAACCCTGGAGCCCACTCGTCGCAGCCTGTTCTATGGCTCCTGTGGCTACCTCGATTGGCGCGGCCACCTTGATCTCAATATCCTGATTCGCACGTTGCTATGGACCCAAGGCCCATCCCCGGGTCTGCACACCGTCTGGGGGCAAGTGGGGGCTGGTATTGTGGCCGATAGTGATCCGAATCAGGAATGGCGAGAGTCGCTGCAAAAGGCCCAGGCACAACTCCTCGCCCTGGGGTTATTGACCCCGGAGCCCGCGATCGCGCCCTGTTGATCCCAGGCATGGAAGGGGTGTGACGGAACACGCTGGATGCCATGGGGGATGGCGTTGCGCAACTGGTGCCGCCCTGGCCCCGCAACCTCAAGCATGACATGGGCCCGCGATCGCCCCAAGTTCGTCAATTTTCCGCCATTCCCACGGCGTTATCTCCCTTCAGAACTGTGATGCGCCACGATTTCTCCGCCCTACTTCCCGCAGAGTTTTCATGCCCCAGTTCCCAAGGGGTGCCCTATCGTTCACCGAGAACGCTTTCTCCCCGCCAAAACGTCTACGCTATAGAACTCATCGACGCTTTGGCCTAGAGTATTGGGATGATCGCAGTGATGTGTGGAACGATCAGCCCTGGATGAGCACTGAAACCTACTTAAATCACCCCACCTTTGGCCTGCTCTTCAGGATTTGCGTTGTAGACGACACTCAAGAGTTGTTCGCAACGCTATATGCCCAGCGCTTATTTTTTGTGGTGCATTTGCCCACTGCCAGTAAAGGCATTACCTTTGAGCCCGTGGGCCGTAGCGATGCTCGGCTGCTGCTTGAAAATCGGCTCCGTGCCCTGCGTCGAGTCGGCAAATATCCAGAGTACGATCTGCTTCAGAAGACGTACAAACAAACGTTTCAATGACGGTTTCCCAGTCCGCTGATCGCGCCGATGCCATTCAAGCGCGCATCCGCCAGCTTCAAGCCAGCTTGCCGGAGACGGTGCGCCTGATTGCGGTGAGCAAACGCCAGCCTGCCAGCGCTGTGCGGGCGGCCTACGCCGTTGGCCTGCGCGATTTTGGCGAAAGCCAACTGCAAGAGGCGATCGCGAAACAAGCGGAACTCGCCGACCTAAGCGACATCACCTGGCATTTCATCGGCCATTTGCAATCCAATAAAGTGCGCAAAGCGATCAAACACTTTCCCTGGATTCATTCCGTGGATAGCTTAAAACTCGCCCGCCGTATCGACCAAATTGCAGCGGAATTGGGGGCACAGCCCCAGGGCTGCCTCCAGGTCAAAATCGTCCCTGACCCGCCCAAGTATGGGTTTTCGGTGTCGGAGCTCCAAGCTGCTCTGCCTGAACTCGACCAGCTCACTCACCTCCGCTGTGTTGGGCTCATGACCATTCCCCCCCTGGATACGTCGCCTGAGGGCACCCGCCAGATTTTTGAGCAGGTGCGCGCCCTTGCCGAAGAGATTAATCACGGGCCATGGCAACGCCTTCGGATCTCAACGCTATCGATGGGCATGTCTGGCGATTATCCCCTCGCGATCGCGGCGGGCGCAACGATGATTCGCCTCGGTACAACCCTGTTTGGCGATCGCCAAAGCCGATGACCTTTTTTCGCGCGATCGTGGCCCATTTGCCAAAGCATGGTCTATCCTGTGAGATGCCATCAGTGGGGTTCCACGACCTTGCTCCGGCAGTGGGGATCTTTGACCCTGATCCGAGAACGCCATTTCTCTAAAGGGGCTGCTACCAGAGATCTCAAACTTTTTAACTAATTATTAATTATTAATACAGAATTGCATTTAGAGATTTCGTGTATACTGTGGGCTCAAATTCCGTTTGATGAACTACAGTATAGGCGGTTCAGAAAACAGGTCGTTTCCCGGTCTTCTTCTCAATCGGAATTCGCTGTGAAAAACACTTGAGTTTCTTTCTTCGGAAAGGTTCTCTTTCCCGAGAGGGTGGAGGGCACCAGTAGCGCCTTTAGGGCACGTTGGCATCATCTCCCTTCATCAACGGCGCAAAGCCCACTGTGTGATGGTTTTAATGGAGTGTAAGCTGTGAGCAATTTGTTTAGCAAGTTACGGGACTTCGTCGGCCTCAACGATCCCGCCGACTATGAGTACGAATATGACGAGATGGATGGCGAAGAGTATCAGGCTATCTATCAAGAGGAAAACACGCAGCCCGCTGTCGCCCCGCAACCCCAAGAGGAGCCCCGGGCACGGCGTCGCGTACGCGAACGGATGCTAACGAATGACACTGGAATGACCACAATGGGAAGCAATGTGATTGGTATGCCTGGAGCAATTAACGGAGCCTCGGAAGTTGTCGTGATGGAGCCCCGCTCCTTCGAGGAAATGCCCCAAGCGATTCAGGCGCTGCGGGAACGTAAGTCGGTGGTGCTGAACCTGACCACGATGGATCCCGATCAGGCGCAGCGTGCCGTTGATTTTGTCGCGGGCGGCACCTATGCCATTGATGGTCACCAAGAGCGCATTGGCGAAAGCATTTTCCTGTTTACGCCTAACTGTGTACAAGTGAGCACCCCCACCGATGTCGAAGACGAGCCCCCGATGGCGGCTCCGATGCCGATGATGGATCCCCGTCAAGCGCCTCCGGCTCCCGCCTGGACCGAGCAAGCGGTGCGCATGGCCTAAGGGGGCCGTACGCTCAAACCATCCACGCTGGGAGGCGAGGGGAATCTTTCTCAAGCCCAACCCTGTTGAAACACAAGGACGTTAGCTAGTTGCCAACGAAGCTAGGCGTTATTGGAGGCGGTGTAATGGGCGAAGCGCTCATTGCCCGCCTCGTTTCTAATGGAATTTATGCCGCAGGGGAGATTGTTGTCGGAGAACCGAGCGAGGCTCGGCGGCAAAGTCTGTCTACGACCTACGGCATTCAGACAACGGCGGATAACCACGCGGCGATCGCGGAGGCAGAGATCGTCCTGATTGCGGTGAAGCCTCAGGCGTTTCCGGCGATCGCCAATGATTTGTCGGTGCCGTTGGCGGCCCACGAACCCCTGCTGATTTCCATCATGGCGGGGGTGACGCTGAAAACCTTGGAAGATGCGGTGCCCGGTTGGCCGGTGGTGCGCGCCATGCCCAACACGCCTGCAACGGTCGGCGCGGGGGTGACGGCGATCGCGGCGGGTCGGGGAGCCCAGCCCAACCACCTGGGGCAGGCAGCGGAAATTTTTGGGGCGGTGGGAACAGTCGTCACCGTTCCGGAAGCGTTGATGGATGCGGTGACGGGACTCTCGGGCTCGGGGCCAGGGTATGTGGCGATCGTCATTGAAGCCCTGGCCGATGGCGGCGTTGCTGCGGGACTGCCCCGTACCACAGCCCTGGAACTTGCGATTCAAACCGTGCGCGGTACCGCTGAGTTGCTGAATCAAAGTCCCGATTTACATCCCGCGATGCTGAAGGATCGGGTGACTAGCCCTGGTGGGACGACCATTGCAGGCATTGCTGAGTTAGAGGCGGCGGGGGTACGATCGGCATTCATTGAGGCCGTGCGGGCGGCCTGCGATCGCGCTAGGGCGTTGGGGTCTTAACCACTTATCCCAAGGAGGTTTGCCATGACCATGACTCGCTTGCTCGTTCAGATCGTGATTGCGGTAATGTGTGCGGGTGTGGCAACGCTGCTTTTGCCGCGCAAAATTCCTGGAAAAGCGCTGGGGCTGCTGGTGATTGGCCTCGCGGGGGTTTGGTTGGGAGAGTGGGTGATCCACCTTCTGCAAACCCAATACAACCTGACGCCGCCTGAAATTGTGCTGTGGTCGATTCAGGGCGTACCAATTTTGCCCGCGATCGCGGGGTCAGCCATCATTCTCTACATCGTTACCGCCTTTATCTCCTGGGGCCGCTACGGTCGTTAACCCCGCCGCTGGTCTTTCAGTGCCGATGCGTCAGACTAGGGACTGGGCGGGGCAGCGGGGCGACTGCCAACCCTCGGCTCCGTGCCCGCAAGCAGTCGCTGAATGTTGCTGCGATGACGCAAAATCACGTAGACACTGCCCGCGATCGTCAGCAGCACGTAGGGAATCGGCTGCCCTGTCACAACCATGAGCACCACGGCCCCAACCGCCGCAATCATTGAGCCGAGGGACACAATGCGCGAGGCTGCCAGCACGATCGCAAAGATACCGGCTGCGCCAAGCCCTGCCGGCCAGGACATCGCCAACAGCACGCCTAGGCCCGTCGCTGCTGACTTACCCCCCGTCCAGTTCAGCCAAATTGAGCGGCTGTGGCCCACGATCGCGAGCAACCCCGCCAGGGTGACCCACCAAGCATGGGCCATCGCGCCCACGCTGTCTCCCACCAGCAGGGTGATCCCCCAGCCGACGCCGGTCACCGCCAGCCAGCCTTTCACCAAATCAATGGCGAAGACTGCCAGACCAGGGCCTTTGCCCACCACGCGAAACACATTCGTTGCGCCCGTATTGCCCGACCCGTACTCGCGAATGTCGATCCCCTTCACGGCGCGGGCAACAAGGTACCCCGTGGGAGTGGCCCCCAACAGATAGGCCACAATCAACAGCCCAATGCCCGTAACCCAAGCCATGCGTTCGATCTCCACGCCGCGCCAGTATCCAGTGTAGAGGGAGACGCACCCCCGTGATGATGCTTCATGAAGTTTCCCTGCGATCGCGATTTCCCTCGGGTGAAATGATTCCGAAGGAATCGGCCCCCGCCTCCGGCGACGCCTAAGATTGGGGCAATTTCTTGGAGCCCAATGCATGACCGCTGCCTCTGCTGCTGTGCCCCAACGCAATGGCATCTTTGCCCCCACCGTCTTCACCCAGCCCCAGAATGGCGACGTGCTTACCGTTCCCGTCTTAGTTGTGGGCGGCTCAACCGCAGCCTATACCACCACGTTAACCCTGCTCCATCTCAAGTTTGAGGTGATGTTGGTGCAACCTGAGGCCGTGGTGGGTGGACAGTTCACCGCCCAAGCCCTGCCCGCCTCCGACGATGGAGATCTGCTCAAGCAAGGGCCAACCTTGGCCTCCATTGATGGGGAACAGTGCGCCATATCTCGCTGGCAGCGAGCCTTTCGGCAGCGGCAGCGGCAACTCCAGCCCGTGCAGGGCAAGCTCGACGCCAACCCCGGCGGGGGCTGGGTGAGCAATTTTGCGGTGACGCCCGTGGTTGCCGCCACGGCTTTGAACGACGGCCTCGCCCCCTTCCTCTCCACGGGCAAGCTGCGGCTGGTGGCCCATGCGGAACCGATTCAAGTGCTCATCGACACGCCCTCGGGCAGTCGGCGGCGAGTGACTGGGGTCGTGTTTCGCGATCGCAAAGCCCGCCACGCCTTTACCATCAAAGCCCAGGTCATTGTGGAAGCCACCGATCTGGGAGATTTGCTCGAACTGGGCGACATTGAATCGCGAGTCGGCCAAGAGTCGCGCCAGCAAACTGGGGAAGAAATCTTGCCGACGGTGCCGCGCCCCGAGTGTCAACAGTCCATCACCTTTGATGTGTTGGTGGAACATACGGCCCTCGGCAGGGGCGTGCCCATCGGGATGCCGCCAGGCTACGGCAGCAAACCGTGGCTTGATCCCCACGAATTTACAGGGCGTTTTTGGACCAAAACCGCGCAAGGAGCGTGGCAAAAGTGGGACTTTTTCAGCGCCTTTGGCATTTTTCGCTATCGTCGCCTGCTGCGCATGAAAACAGCGGAGAAAACGGTAAGCCCTGGCGATGTGGCAGTGATTAACTGGGGCACCTCCCAAGAGCCCGACCGCCCCTTTTGCTGCGGCAATGATTATCGCCCCGGTCGCCTGGTGGGCGTCAGCCGCGAAGAACGGGCTCTGCATATTCAACGCGCCCGCGATCGCGCTCGGGGCTACATCCACTTTCTCCAAACCCACGGCGTCGCTGATCTCAAACCGCGCGGCGACCTCACCTGGACTGCCGACGGCATCGCTCTAGAGCCCTACATCCGCGAAGCGCGGCGCGGCGTTGCCCTCACCACCATCCGCCATGAAGACGTTGCCGAACGGTTTTTCCCCAACCAAGCCAGAGCGCGCTGCTTTGACGACAGCGTTGGCATTGGGCAATACCACTATCTCGATCTCCACGGCAACGACGCCCCAGGCCACGTCAGCCCCAAGGGCAAGGATGTGGTGGCACTGCCCTTTTCGCTGCCTCTCAAAGCTCTGGTACCGATCGCCACCGATGGCCTGATCCTCTCCGCCAAAAGCATTGGCACCACCCACATCACCAATGCGGCCTACCGGATGCACCCGATGGAATGGGCGATCGGCGAAGCCAGTGGCTTCCTGGCAGCCTTTACGCTGTGGACGGGCCTCGCCCCTCGAGACATTGCACAAAATGAAGCCCAAGTGCGCAAACTTCAAGGCTTCATGACCCGCAACGGCATCCCCATCTTTTGGTTCGACGATATTTCCCACGATGATCCTGACTTCGAGCCCATTCAAGTCATGGCAGCGGCGGGCATCATCCGCAGCGAAAACCAAAAAACGCTCCACTTTCGGCCCTTTGCCCCAGTGAGCCGTGCCGTCGTCGCCATGGCTTTGGTCAACCTACTCAAACTCGAAAAGCAAACGCCCCCGATCCCCACCTTTGTCGATGTGCAGCCCGGTCGGCACTGGGCCTACAACACCATCGAAACCCTCTCGGCCCATGGCATGGTATCTGGAGTCGGAGCCAACCGCTTTGCTCCGGATCAACCGATGACACGCCAGCAGCTTTCCTTTTTGGTCCGAAAAGCTATGCCCGATTCCTATGAAAAAGCCTTTGTCAACACGGCGAAGGATGCCACGACACTAAAACGGCGGGAGTTGTCCCGAGTGTTCTATGTGCTGCTGAAACATCGCCTCGCCATTGAGTAAAGGCGTCGGGATGCAACGCCTCGGGGGATTTGGCAGGGTGGGGCTGAAGGACGCACCCTGGGGATCGCTGGAAATCACGGTGAACTCACGCGAGCGAGATGCCGCCGAGCTCCCAGTGAGCCCGATGACGATGGAGCATCAACCGTATGCCTTAGGGCAGCTTTATTGAGTTAAATTGCCCATGATGCCGGGGTGAAGTGTTATCAGAGCACTCGAATAGAAGGTTAAGGACGGGGTACCCTAGAGGTCTATAGCGACGATGACTCATAGCGTTTTCTCCTTAATCTCTTCAACTTTGTACTCTCATCTATGCGATCGCCCTTGGCGCGGTTCCAACGCTGGTTTCATACACCCTCGTTGCGACTTGTTTTAGTCGTCCCCTTCGTCATACAAATCGTGCTCGCGATCGCACTGACAGGGACATTAGCGCTGTATTACAGCCAGTCCGCCGTGCGGACGGTAAGTGTTGATTTACGGCAGGAAATTAGCGATCGCATTGTCGATCACCTTACCAATTATCTTGTTGTTCCCCATCGAGTAAACCGCCTTAATCTCAAAAGTGTGCAAGACCAAACCCTTGACCTCAGCAACCTAGAGCGTTTAGAACAACACTTTTGGTCGCAGGCACAAGAATTTGAAGTTGTTGACTATATTTTCTACGGCAATGTAGACGGCGAATTTGCTGGGGGCGGCTGGCCCATGGGGCGCGATCGCCCGATGCAGATTCACCGCGTCCGCCGCAGTGACCCGCAAAATCTTCAGTTTTTTAATACCAACGCCGAGGGCAAACCCGTTGAGTTAATTCTCGAAACTCCTGACTTCAATGTTCCTCAACGACCTTGGTTCACCGCCGCCGTTGAGGCTCGGCAGGCAACTTGGGGAGAAATTTTCACGTTCCAGGCTTTTCCGGCCATGGCACTGCCCGCCAGCGTTCCTGTTTTCGACAGTCGTGGCCAGTTGCAGGGCGTTTTTGGTAACAACTTTTTTCTAACCCGAATTAGTGACTTTTTGGGGAGTTTAAAGGTCGGGAAATCCGGCGAAGTTTTTATTGTTGAACACAATGGATTGCTGGTCGCTGGCTCAACGCTAAAGCAACCTTTTACCGTCAAAGGCGGCCAGACAGAACGGATTCATATCAGCACCCTGGAGGATAGTCCAATCCGCTGGGCTGAAGCTGCGATACTTGAGCAAATTGGGCCGCTTGAAAGCATTGAGCGATCGCACGACATTACCTTTCAACACGGGGGCGATCGCTACCTTTTGCGGATTACCGCCTTCCATGATAACTACGGTCTAGACTGGCTCATCGGCATCATCCTGCCCGAAGCGGACTTTATGCAGCCCATTTTCCAATACCGCCAAGTGATTCTCTGGCTTTGTTTGGGCGCGCTGCTGACCTCGTTGGGCATTGGACTATACACCGCCCGTTTGATCCTGCGGCCCATCCAACGACTGGACTCCGCGGCCAGCCGTGTCGCTTCGGGGCAATTTCAGCATCATTTGCCTGATTCTGGGCTGCAAGAACTTGATCGCCTCTCGGCGGCCTTCAGCGGCATGGCCACCCAGTTACGCAATTCCTTTGATGCCCTTCATCGACAGGCCTATCACGATGCCCTAACGAATTTGCCGAATCGTGCTGCGCTGATTGAAACCCTCGAACGCAGCATTGAACGCGCCCGTCGCGACCCAGACTATCGTTTTGCTGTGCTCTTCTTGGACCTCGACAACTTTAAGCTGATCAACGACAGTTTAGGACACTTAATAGGAGATAAACTGCTAATCGCGATCGCGAAACGCTTGCGTAGCGCCATTCCCAAAGCTATTACCCTGACGCGGTTTGGCGGCGATGAATTTGTTCTCGTCCAGCCTGAAATTCAAAGTGTTGTGGATGCGACACAATTTGTCCAGCGCCTCTTCCAAGTCTTAGAATACCCCTTGGAAGTTAACGATCGCGAAATCTTTGTGACCGCCAGTCTTGGGATTGTCCTCAGCACCCACGGCGCACAGTCACCCTTTGAGTTTTTGCGGAGTGCAGATACGGCCCTGTATCGCGCTAAGGCTGAAGGAAAGGCGCGTTATGAAGTCTTTAATGTTGAGATGTATGCCGATATGGCGCGGTATTTTCAGCTTGAAACAGCGCTGCGCCAAAGCATCCATGCTCAGTCGCTAACCCTTGCGTTTCAGCCGATTGTTCAGCTTGATACTCAGACGATCGTTGGCTTTGAGGCGTTGTGTCGCTGGCATCATCCTGTATTAGGCGATGTTCCACCGAGTCAGTTCATCGCGATCGCGGAAGAAACAGGACAGATCGTCGCCCTAGAACGCTGGGTTTTGCATCAATCTTGTGTACAAATGCGTCTCTGGCAGCAGCAATTCTCTCAGATGAAGCTGGATTTTATCAGCGTCAATCTTTCACCGCTTCATGTGATGCATCCTCATTTTTTAGAGCACATTGAGCAAGTGATCCAGGCCACCGGAATCAATCGGCGCTACCTCAAGTTAGAGGTTACCGAGAGCCTCATGATGCAAAATCCTGACCTCGTGCGCATCCGCCTCAAACGCTTGCGAGATTCAGGAATCCGCCTGAGCATTGACGACTTTGGGACGGGGTATTCTTCCCTTAGCTATTTACATCAATTTCCCTTTGAGAGTCTCAAAATCGATCGCAGCTTCATCCAGCGCCTGACATCCCACTCTGCAGATCACAGCATTGTGCAGGCGATCGTGATGATGGCCCACAGTTTTCATCTGGATGTTATTGCCGAGGGCATTGAAAGCGTCCATCAGGTCAATTGGCTCCATCAAGTGGGCTGTCACTACGGCCAGGGATACCTATTTTCACCGCCCGTATCCGCGATCGCGGCGACCCAAATCTTGCGGGTCATGCAGCCCGCCACCAAACCTCCAGAACCCAGTAGTTAGGGCGCATTGTCGATCGCGGGACAGCCCGCCCAGCAGCCCGGCATGTTGAACCAATGCTGTGTTTTTCTGGGCTGCCCTTCCTGGCTCAAACTGGGCTCACATCTTGATTGCTTGTCGGTAGCAATGGCGTAAATTTGTCGAAAATTCCTGGCCTGACACATGACGAGGATATCAGCCCTGGCCCAATGAAAGACCTAACTCCTTGCATAATCTGGTGATCAGATTGAAAAGAGTGCTGTGTGTGAAGGATGCAGTGGGATGCCCTACATCTATGACTATCCTCGTCCGGCGATCGCGGTGGATTGTGTCGTGTTTGGGGTAGACGCCACGAACCGCCTCAAAGTGCTGTTGATTGAGCGGCAGTTGCCTCCCTTTGTGGGGCAATGGGCCTTGCCGGGGGGTTTTATGCGTCCAGAGGAGTCGCTGGATAACGCAGCCCGTCGAAAATTGCGAGAGGAAACTGGGATACAAGAGGGGTTTCTAGAGCAACTGCGGGCCTTTGGGGCGGTGGGGCGAGATCCGCGCGATCGCGTCGTGTCCATTGCCTACACTGCGTTGGTCAACCTCCGTGACCATACGCTGCAAGCGGCGACAGATGCGCGGGATGCACAGTGGTTTCCAGTGTCAGCGCTGCCTCCGCTGGCCTTTGACCATGCCGAGATGGTGCAGGTGGCTTTGGTGCGGCTACAACATCAGGTGCGCATTGCGCCCGTTGGGTTCGAGCTATTGCCACCCAAGTTTACGCTGACCCAGCTTCAGCAACTCTATGAAGCGATTTGGGGTGTGGCGATCGATAAGCGGAACTTTCGCAAAAAAATTCTGAAGCTGGGGCTGTTGGTGCCCTTGGGCGAAAAGGAGCAGGGGGTTGCCCATCGTGCGGCGCAGCTCTATCGGTTTGATGGCGATCGCTACCGCCAGTTTCAGCAAGCTGGGCTCAACTTTGAGCTATGACCCCCCGCCCTATCGCGACGATACCGATGCAAAGTACAGGCGAGCGGTCAGAGGGTAGCGTACCCAAAGGTGACGTTAAAGCGGCGACACCAGATGCCCACGGATTGATACTCATCGAGGGCGATCGCGTCGGGGATGCGGTAGCGCTGCTCGCCCTCAAAGCTTTGCAAAGGAGCCAGGGTCACGTAATCGGCTTCGGCGATCGCAACAGGAATCGTCGCCTCCCGATAAAGCACAACCTGAACATCCGGTCCCCGAGCAGTATCAAACCCCGCATCAAAGACGAGATAAGTCTGTCCGTTTTCGGTGACCAAGCTGGCGGTGCCCGTAGTGGTGTGGTCTTGATCAACCGTGAAAAATGGGCTGGCAGTGACTTGCTGGGCAAGTTGAGCGGCGGCGGGGGCAGTTTCGGCGGGGCGCGGGGCGGGCGCGGCCCCACTCAAGGGCGATGCAAAGGCCAAAACGGCGGCAGAAAGCAGGGAGAGAGCAAGGGGAGACATCTAGGTTCCTGGGCTCGGACGTTCACAGCTTCTAGAATGCAACGCCGCCGTGAGGGGGGCTTGACAATCGCCTGAGAAAACTCTGAATCTTGCGCGATAGATGAAAGGAGGCTGAACGTCGGTACTGCCCATGAAAGTGCCCCCGCGATCGCCCTGCCACTGCTGACCTTTGCAGCAAACTGGCGCGATCGCGGGGGCCTCGGTTCTCAACGGGTTAGCGCGGAAAGTGCTACGGCGTTGCGCCCACCATATCCGGCTCTAGACCGTCTGACAGCATCGGCTGGCTAGCAAACCGATCCAGGTTGACCGCCGCCAACAGCGACTGCCACGGAGCAGCGGTTTCGCCGCTGGCGCGGAGTTGAGCGGAAGCCATGAGGGCATCGTGCCAAAGCCCTGCCTGGGCATAGAGGTTCGGCAGATCGGCGGGCACGGCGGCAGACAGCGCATCGGACAGATCAGCGGGAGCTTCGACCCGCTGAATGGTGCCACTCACCACGTAGTCGGCATCGGCGTTGTTGGGGTCGCAGATGACGGAGAAATACCAGTAGTAGGATTCGCCAACCGTCAAGGGCCGCTGAATGCCATTTTCAGGAAGCTGAAGATTAACGATCCCAGCGTCGCCTTTGATGTTGAACTGCCCTTCATAGAAGAGGTTGCCAGTGGCTTCCTCATAGACCACAAACCGGACAAGCTGAACCTGGGTTTCGGGCAGATAGAAATAGAAGCTGGGATAGCCTGTTGCGGTCAACCCATAGTTGGTGTCTGGCATCAGGGCATAGACCGCCTCGTTGGGGTCGGTGAGGCAACTGACGGGGCTGCGGGTTGAGCCCGATTCGCGGTTGCCGGGGGCGCTGAGCGGCGGCAGGTTGAGCTGCAAGCCCTGGGCGATCGCGGCCCCAGGAATGCCCCCTAGGGTTCCACCCGCGAGGGCGAGCGCACTCCCGAATAACACTGCCGATTTCAGATCATGAGGAAGTTTCATAGGCTGAGATGCGAATTGGCACGATTGCCAGTGACGATGATAAGAACGGTTGACGGATGACAATTTGGCGTTGCTGCATCTGGGGATGAACGCTCCCGAGCCCCTCACCCGAGCCCTCTCCCCTCGGGCTGTTGTGTATGCATAACTCCTGAAACCCTTTTGGATGAGGCTTTCCCCTCATCCCCCAACCCCTTCTCCCAGGGAGGGAGAAGGGGGGCCGGAAAGCCTTGCCCGGCCTTCCCCTCACCCATTTTTGGGCGAGGGGGATGGAGGGGGGGAGGGCCAAGATGTGTCTACGCGGTGGCCCCTCGGAAGAGGGAAGCTGCCTTGTAAGTCCTTTTTCCCCCCGGGGAGAAGGGTTTGGGATGAGGGTCATTCATTCTGGGAACCAGCAACGCCGAAAATTTATCGGCTGAGGGGGCAACAACACATGGCCTATCAGCAGGTTACCCCGACTCATTGCGACTGTCCCGGATGTGGGGCACAGGCAGATGAAAAGTAACCCAATTGCTGAACCACGCCCTGCGACACCCCACGACAACGAGAGAGTCACAAGGCAACGGTGTTTTAGCCTCTGCTCAGTTCTACAGAGTGGGTAGGCTGATTTCAGGCAAGGGCTTGAATATCAGGCTCCCAATTTCCCAAAGCATACCCGCTAAGATCAAGTCACCCATTCCTAAGGGACGTCTCTATGAGCGGCCTGTTTCCCAAGACCCCAGACACAAAGACGACTTCAAAGACGACTTCCCGCCGTTCTGCGTTCCGAGCGTGGATGATGCGGCTGGGAGGTGTGGGCCATCCGGTGGTGCTGTCGGCGATCGCGACGGGGGCGGTGGTGTTGCTGGGGCGATCGCTGGGCCTGCTGCAAGGTTTGGAACTCGGTGCTTACGATCATCTAGTGCGAGTACGACCCACACCGCCGCCCGATGAGCGGTTTCTTGTGGTGGGGATTACTGAAACGGATATTCAGATTCGGGGCGAATGGCCGATTCAGGATCAGACGGTGGCAGAGGTGCTGACCACGCTGTTGGCAGCGGAACCTGCTGCAATTGGCCTAGATCTGTTTCGGGATGTGCCCATTGGTGAGGAGCAAGCAGCGCTGTACGAGGTCTTGGGCGATCGCGATCAAGCGATCCCCGTTTTTTCAGTGTGCAAGATTAGTAGCGCCGACAATCCGGGGGTGCCGCCGCCAGCGACGGTGCCGCCCGAGCGCATCAGCTTTTCAGATTTGCTGGTCGATCGCGGCGGCATTTTGCGTCGCAGCCTGCTCGCAGCTTCGCCACCGCCCGATGCCCCAGCTGGCCTCGCCCACCCCTGCAACACCCCAGACACACAACTGTTTTCCCTCGGCTTTCAACTGGCGTTGACCTATCTGTCGCGGCAGGGCGTTGTCCCAACGGTGACAGAGCGCGGAGAAATTCAACTGGGGGACGTGACCCTGCGGCGCTTGGGGCGCAACCTGGGCGGCTATCGCGCCGTAGATGATGCGGGCTATCAGATCATGCTCAACTATCGCGCGGCCCGTGAGTCGATGCCACAGGTGTCGCTGACGGAGGTGCTGAGTGGTCAGGTGTCTGCGGATCAGATTCGCGATCGCATCGTGTTGATTGGTGCAACCACGCCAGAGGCCAAAGATACCTTTTACACCCCCTTTAGTGGCGGTTTGGATGACAGCCAAAAGATGCCGGGGGTGGTAGTGCATGGGCAGTCGGCGAGCCAGGTGATCAGCGCCGTGCTGAACGATCGCCCATTGATTTGGGCATGGTCGCTTTGGGCAGAGGCGGGCTGGATTGTGCTCTGGGCTGTGGGCGGCGCGTTGTTTGCCTGGTATGTGCGTCGTCCGCTGCGCTTTGTGGCCGGTGCGGGGGTTCTGATTGCGGGGCTCTACGGCGCGTGCTACGTCCTGTTTTTGCAGGGGGGCTGGGTGCCGTTGGTGCCTCCGGCGGTGGCGCTGGTGTTGGCGGCGGGGGGGGTTGTATTGGTCGATCGCTTCAATAAGAGTGACTACGGCAAGGCGGTCTATCGGCAGGTCAAAAGCTTCCTTAAGCTGGATATTGAAATTGACCACGGGCGGGTGGAGCAGCAGGTTGCTGAAATCACGGAAACGGACTATTTTAACCAGTTGCAGCAGCAGGCGAAGGCGCTGCGCGATCGCAAAAACAGCCCGAAATCCGCGATCGCTCCCAAGCCCCCGGTGAATGAAGATGTTGCCTCCAGCACTGAAGAATACTTGGACAGTCTGCAACAACAGGCCCAACGGCTGCGATCGCACAATGTGGAGGACAAGGATGCCTGAGGAAGCCGCGCGCAGCAACGGCTCAAGGGGCATCGCCGCGAGGTGGCTTGATCTCGTGTTTTCTGCGAAAAATGACACGAAGTCAGCGGGAATCAGCGCGTTGGGGGTGATTGCTGGTAAGAAGCTTAACGATTTGCCAGAAGCGCGATCCCCGCTTGTCATAATCAAAGTATCGCCTCGTCATCGCCTGTTCCCCGCGATCGCAACAGGGTTTATTCCCACAGCGGAGTCAGGGTAGACCCGGCGATCGCGATCGCCCAGATCACGGAATTGAGAACCCTGCTTTCCCCTGGGGTGCAGCGTGACCCACAGCCCCCGAAGACTTCACCGTCTGTGCCAACCCAAACGGTTCCCGTGATTTCGACGCCGATAGGGAGCGATCGCGCCTGAACGCGTCATGACTGGAGGAATTCCGATGCAACAGTCGAATGGTTCCAGGCCCCGCCCGATTCCCCGCGTCACGGTGATTGGGGCGGGCAATGTGGGCAGTGTCGTGGCAAAGCATCTTCTCGATGCTCATTTGGCCGATGTGGTGTTGGTGGATGTGGTGGAGGGGCGGCCCCAAGGGATTGCCCTCGATCTTTCCGAATCGGGAGCGTTGGTGGGTTACACGCGATCCATTCTTGGGACGAATGATTACGACGACACCGCCGACTCTGACCTGATTGTGGTGACAGCGGGATTGCCCCGCAAACCGGGTATGTCGCGGGATGACCTGACCCAGGTGAATGGCCGCATCGTGATGCAAACGGTGCGGGCAGCGATCGCGCGATCGCCCGATGCCATTCTGATTGTGGTGACAAATCCCCTAGATGTGATGACGGAACTGGCGTGGCGCGTCAGTGGCTTGCCGTGTGATCGCGTCATGGGCATGGCAGGCGTGCTGGATACCGCCCGCTTCCGCAGCTTTGTCGCCCAAGAACTCAGGGTGCCCGTTGCCGATGTGTCGGCACTGGTCTTGGGCGGCCACGGGGATCTGATGGTGCCCCTGCCGAATTTTGCGACGGTGGGCGGCGTGCCACTCTTGCATCTGATGCCGGAGGCGGTGGTGCAGCGCCTGGTAGCGCGCACGCGCAACGGCGGGGCGGAGGTGGTCGAATTGCTGAAAACCGGAGGCGCATACTACGCGCCAGGGGCAGCGGTGTTTCAGATGGTGGCGGCAATTTTGCAAGACCAGCATCGCATTTTGCCGGTGTCGGCCTATCTCAGGGGCGAGTACGACCTAAAAGGGTTGTATCTGGGAGTGCCCTGTCGCTTGGGCAAAGGTGGAATCGAGCAGGTGATCGAAGTGGGACTGACCGCAGCCCAGCGATCGGCCCTTCACCAGTCGGCGGCGGCGGTGCGGGCAACCCGCGATCGCGCGATGGATGCGCTCTTGCACAAACCGCCGCTGCCCGTTTAAACCTGCCCACGGGGGGATGGTGAGGGCAATGCCATCATTCCAAAGTCGATTTAGGAGGCTGGCTCCTGCCGGAGTATGATCAGCGGCGAATGCGTTGGGCTGCGATCGCAAGGCCACCGGCCACCAAGCCCCAAAATGCAGCCCCAATTCCAGCTAGGCTGATCCCCGATGCGGTGACCCAAACAGTGATGAGGGCCGCCTCACGCTCAGTCGGGTCTGCCAAAAATACATCCCAAACATGGCTGCTGTCATAACGAACCGTGCTTGCATCGCGACGAAGACATCAAGCCCAAATTGCAAGAGAACGCCTGCTAACATTCCTGCGGCAAGGGATAGGGGAATGCGCCTCGTGGTGCGCTCAAACCAGCCGGTGAAGCCGCAAAGGGTGATCAAGCCAGCGGAGATGAGAAACCCCGCGATCGCTTCGGGCATGGAGACCCCAGCCGCTGCCGTGACCAACATGGCGGCCCCAGGTGTAGACCATGCCGTGGCGACCGGTGCCCGATAGCGCAGCGACAGCCCGATGCAGGTAACACCCATGCTCAACTCCAGCGCCCACATCCACGAGCCGACTTCGGCAGGGGGCGCGCCTAGTGCTTGTGCTGCCTGAAACACAATCACAGCGGCGCTGCTGTAGCCTACCAGCACGGTCACAAACCCGGCGATGACCGCCGAGATAGAAAAATCCTTGAGAAATTGCATCGTTTCTTTAGCCCTAGCGTGTGGTCTGACAGCGGCGACTCGCTGGGTCGTCTGGGGTTTAGGCTAAGGGAGATGCCAAAGGCTTGGCGTGGACAAAATTGCCTTTCGTACTGGCCGGGGGTGACGCCAAAGGTTTGCTTAAAAACGCGAGTCAGATGGCTTTGGTCATAAAATCCGTGGGCGATCGCAATTTTCGATAACGGCTGATCCCCACGCCGCAGCGCCCGCTTTGCCTGCAAAACTTGCCAGTGCCGTTGATAGGCATGGGGAGGAAGGCCGACCTGCTGATGAAAGCAGCGAATCAAGTAATAGGGGCTAAAGTGGGCTAAATTCGCCAACGCTTCAATGGTGATGGGTTCAGCCGCGTGAGCTTCAAGATACGCTCGGACGACGGCGATCGCTTGGGACTCGGGTTGGGGTGATCGAGATCGTGGGGAGTTGCTGCCGTGGCGATCAAGCCGCGTCGCCATGCCCTCCAAGATGAGGGTTTGACGCGCTAAAAGCGGCGTCGGGCGGCTGAGGGCATTGAAAACGCGGCTGAGCGATCGCTGAAGCTCGCGATCAACCACAACCGGACTAGCAAAGTACGGCCGCTCCTGACCAGAGTCGGTGATTTGCGCGATGAGCCGCCGCAAGGAGGTCGGACTGATGTACAGATTGCGAAATTGCCAGCCGCTGTCGCTATCAGACTGCCCAGTATGCACATCGCCAGGATTAATCAGATTGACCGTCCCGGTTCCAGCGCTGTGATGTGCCCCCCCTTGAAAAAACCGTCCCTGTCCCCCGTCATTAAGGCCCAAAGTTAGGCGTCATGAAAATGTTTGCTAAAGCGATGGTGAACCAAATGAGCCTGAAACAGCTCAATGCCAGAAACCTCAGCTTGCCAGAGTCGTGCAAACTCATTGGACGGTGACATGGTTTTCTGTGCTACGGGTGCGATCGCAGCGGCATAGGTCGAGCATGGGTCATGGGTCGCGTCGGGGCCGGAACATCGCTCTCGTCGTAGATTTCGC
>JACYME010000039.1 GCA_015272155.1 Leptolyngbyaceae cyanobacterium T60_A2020_046 | reverse complement strand
ATTGATCAGGCTCCTCTGTCGGAGGTGGGGGAGACTGCTTGGGCACTGCGGGCTGCGCAGCGAGCCGGTATTCCCGTGCTGCCGACGTGGGTGATATCAGCCCAGGGGTTTGACCAAATGCGGGCCGGGTTGGTGACGCGCGAGCCAGCCTTTGCGGAGTGGCCACAGGTGTTGTGGCAGGCTGACATGCCGAAGGGATACGTGGTGCAGCGGCTTTCGCAGCGGCTCATGCGCCCATTGTTGAATGGTCTGCTGTCGTTGCCGATGGAGCCGATGTTGGCTGCGATCGCAACGCCGATTGTGCGGGTAATGCCGTCGCTGTGGCTGGGGGAGGGAGAACCGACGGCGATCGTGGCTCAGTTGTTGGGCGATCGCACCTGTTGGGCAACGACGCCAGCGGTTGAACTGGCAATCAAACAACTGTGGGCAGAACTCTTCACCGCCCAGAGCTTGGTCTATTGGAAACAGCGATCGCGCCCGTCCTCGACCTCGGGGCCTGCGGCCCTGCCGACTGCGGTACAGTTTGCGGTCTTGGTGCAGGCGGTGCAGCCCGTCACGGCCTCGGGCACCCTGAAGCTACGCCATAACCAAGTGATTGTTGAGGCGGTGCGGGGGCTCCCCCAAGCCCGAATGGAAGCGGTGCCTGATCAGGTGTGCAGTCCGCTGTCTGCGCTATCAGACTGGCGATGGCAGCGGGGTCAACAGGAGCAAAGCTACCAGCCTGCCGATGGGTCTCCTCAGGAAAGTGATTTGGATCCGTGTCTGACGGTGGCGACGATTACAGATACGGCGCGGCCCGTCTTGGGCGATCGCGCCACCTTGGCCCTGCGGGATTTTGCCACAGCGCTAAGTCGATCGATGCCCCAGCCCTTTTGGGTAGAGTGGCAGTTGCCGATGGGGGCAGCGGCTCAGTTTCATCTGGCACAGGCGGGGGTTTGGCCGCTACAGCCTGCCCAGGCGATCGCGGTGCGCTCGATGCAGCCCGCTGCCGATTCGCGACTCTGGGGCCGGGGAGCCTCACCGGGGCAGGCAATCGCGTCGGCGTGGGTCATTCGCCCTGGGGAAGACCTGCCGCGCTCGGTACACCACCACATTATTGTGGCCTCCGCCGTCATGCCCGACTGGTTGCCCGTGCTCAAGACAGCCTCTGGAATCGTGACGGAGCAAGGCGGGTTCACCAGCCACGGTGCACTGCTAGCGCGGGAACTGGGCTTGCCCGCCATTGTGGGGGTTCAGTCAGCGACGGCGCTAATTCAGACGGGTGATCGCCTGCATTTGGATGGCGATCGCGGCTGGATTGAGCGCCTGTCGGAGAGATCTGATGCAGACACCATCGCGATCGCGGCTCCCGGCCCTCGGCCCACCACCGCCCTGCCTCCAAGGACCCTGTGGGTCAATCTCAGTCAGGCCGATCAAGCGACTCAGGCGGCAACGTTGCCTGTGGCCGGAGTTGGCCTCCTGCGATCAGAATGGTTGCTGTTGCCCTGCCTCGACAATCGCCATCCCTATCACTGGCTAGACCAGGGCCAGGGGCAGCAGCTACACGATCGACTGGTGGAGCAACTGCGCCCGATTCTCATGGCCTTTGCCCCCCGCCCCGTGCGCTATCGCAGTCTCGATTTACGTTCCCACGAAATGGCTCGGCTGACGGGCAGCCCAGCGGTAGAGCAAAACCCAATGTTGGGCCTGCGCGGCACCCTCAGCTACCAACACCGTCCCGATTTATTCCAATTAGAACTGGCGGCATTGTGTCACCTCCAGCGGGAGGGACTGACGAATGTGCAACTGCTGCTGCCCTTTGTGCGAACGGTGGAAGAATTCCGGGAATGTCGGGCGATGGTCGTCGATAGCGGGTTGTACCACTGCCCAGAATTTCGGCTCATGATCATGGCGGAGGTGCCGTCGGTGCTGTTTTTACTGGCCGACTATGTGGCGGCGGGGGTTCAGGGCATGGCGATCGGGTCTAATGATCTGACTCAACTGATCCTCGGCATCGATCGCGAGCATCCTGCCCTGGGTGCGATCTACGATGAGCGGCATCCAGCGGTGCGGGCAGCGATCGCCTCACTGTTGGGCCAGGCGCGATCGCTCAATTTGCCCATGTCGCTTTGTGGTCTGTCCGCAGCCCAGCACCCCGAGTGGCTCCACGATTTATTTGTTCAGGGCTTGGAGGCCATTTCTGTCGATATGGCCGCAGTGAACGCAGTGTATAACGCCATGATTCAGCCCTCTAGACCCTGACCTGCCGTTGGGGAATCGGCAATGGAGGGGGGTTGGAACCAGAAACGGCAATGTAATGTATTGTGAAACGGCAATGTATTGTTACGAGCCACTGGGAACCGTTCTCCCCCCCCTGCGCACGAACCCATTGAGCGGTTATTTTGCCCCGCGTGGCCGACCGCCCGCCCTGAACAAGTCTAAATTTCTGCCTGGTCGATAGATCCGCTCCGCAACTGGGCTCGATAGGAACGGGTTGGCATCTACACACATCAGAACTATGGCGGGCGTTGATAGCGTTGCGGTTTGCGCTGCATATCTTGCAGGGTTGTTGTTGGCGGGTGGGTTGCGGGGTTGGGTTGATTCGGGCTGGGGCGTGGTAGCGATCGCGGGCCTCTGCTTTTTATTAGCGGGTGGGGTTGCTGCGATCATGGTGGGGCGGCGGTGGCGGCGCGGACCACGGGTGCAAACCTGGTTGATTGCTGCCTTGGTGGGCTGGGCGGCCAGCGGCTACCTGATTGTCCGAGAGCCCCGGCCACTCCCCCAGGATATTGCCCACGCGCTGGATCGCCTGGGGGCGATCGCGGCCCATCAGCACATTGTCGCCACGGTTATCGACGAACCGCGCCTCAACCGCAACCTTAACAGTCGATTTGGGGTGCGGGTCGAGAGCGTCACCCTCACGAACAATGACGGCGAGCCAGTCTTTCAGTTCTCCACCCAGGGGCGAGCCTATGTGACGGCTCCCGTGCTGCAAACGACCGGACTCCACGCGGGGCAGTCGATTCAGGCGGTGGGAAAATTTTATCGCCCGCAGCCCAGCCTCAACCCCAATGGTTTTGACTTTCAAGCTTATCTGAAGCAGCGGCGAGCGTTTACAGGCTTTGTGGCCGATCGCGTCGAGTTTCCGATTGCCCCACACTGGGGACTGTGGGCAATTCGTCAGAGAATTGTGCAAGCGTTTGTGCGATCGCTGGGCAGTCCCAACGGGCAAGTCGTCAGCGCCATGATTTTGGGACAACGCGCCGTCGATGTGCCCTACAACATCCTGGATTTATTTGCCCAGGTGGGGCTGGCTCACACCATTGCGGCCTCTGGATTTCACGTTTCTCTATTGCTGGGGGCCGTGCTGACCCTGGTGCGATCGCGATCGCCACGGTTGCAACTCGCCGTCGGTAGCCTGACCCTCGTCGGATACGTCGCCCTGACTGGCGCGACACCCAGCGTCCTACGCGCCGCCCTGATGGGCGGTGCCGCCCTGTTTGCCCTGACCCAACGCCGCAAAACCAAGCCCCTCGGCGTGCTCTTATTGACGGTTACGCTGTTGCTGTTGCTTGACCCCAACTTACTTTGGCACATCGGGTTTCAGCTCAGCGTGATGGCCACGCTGGGCCTGCTCATCAGTGCCCCGGCCTTGATGGCGCGGTTGACTTGGCTGCCCACGACTCCGGCAACTTGGGTCGCCGTGCCCCTAGCCGCCACTCTGTGGACGCTGCCGTTGTTGCTGTTTCATTTCAACACCGTGTCAATAGTCAGCGTGGCGCTCAATGTGGTCGCCACCCCGCTGATTATGGCGATTAGCCTGGGAGGAATGGCCTGCGGCGCGATCGCCACTCTCTGGCCTGCGGCGGGTAGCTTCATTGCCATGCCGCTCCAATATCCAGTGCGCCTGTTGTTGACTCTGGCCCACGGAGCCCAGCAATTGCCCGGTAGCCAACTCGCGATCGGGCAGGTGGCCCTGTGGCAGGTGATCGCGCTCTATGGGCTGATGCTAGCGGCATGGCAGATGACCAAGGTGCAGCAGCACTGGCGCTGGGTGGCAGGCAGTTTTGTAGGGCTGGCCTTTTTGCCGACGGGGGTGGGAGCCTTGTCCCAAACCCAAATTACGCTGCTGGCAGCGGGGGGTGAGCCCGTGTGGCTACTGCAAAATCTGGGCCAGACGGTGCTCTACAACAGTGGCCGCGATCGCACCGCCTTTTATACCGTGCAGCCCTTTCTGAAACAGGCGGGCATTAATCGCCTCACCGCTGCGATCGCCCCTGCCCTGCCTCGCGACTACCCCGCTGGCTGGCAAACCCTCCTGCAAACCACACCCGTCACCACCCTTTACAGCACAGAATTGCCCGAAGCGCTCATTGCCCAGCATCCAGATCTCAAGATTCATCCCCTCAACCCCGGGCAGAGCCATAGCATCGGCTCCCTCGTTGTCCAATCCCTAGGCGTCAACAACCCGATCCTGCGGCTGCAAATTCGGGATACCACCTGGCTGATACTGCCTAAACTTGATCAGCCCACGCAGGCATCGCTGGCAACAGGGGGGCTCCCGTCTAGTCACGTGCTGGTGTGGCACGGGGAAGAATTGAGTGAGGCGCTGATTCAGGCTGTGGCTCCCAAAATCGCCCTGTGCTATGGCCAATCTCTCCCTGAATCTGTCGAACGTGCCCTACAACAGCAGAATGTAACGGTGTATTGGGTCGAGCGTGATGGGGCGGTGATTTGGTCACCCCGGCGAGGTTTGCGACCCTACTTGCAAGACCACCAGCGGAGTGTTTTACCATTTGGCTAGCGGTACACTACAATAGCCAAGCGACACCTGGAGAGGTGGCAGAGTGGTTGAATGCGGCAGACTCGAAATCTGTTGATGGGTCACACCATCCGAGGGTTCGAATCCCTCCCTCTCCGTTGAGTTTCAGGCTTCCTAGCCCCTTTCTGGGGATTCCCTCAAAAGCCAGGAAAGTAGTTTAGATAACTTCAAATAAACCCTGAAATGTCGCTTTGGGGTAGGCATGGAATTCGGTAAAACAGCGCCCCTGAATCTCCTCAGCGATCGCGGAAATTAGATATTCTAAAGGTGAATTCTGGCCCGTTAGCATGGGGGCCGCGATCGTCCTAAGCTGCACACTGGGCTGCCTCAATCTCAACGTTGACAGAGGCGAAACGGGAATCGCCGGGTTTGTCGGCTAGCTGTACTTAGTGCAGCGCTGATTGGGATGAAGGTTTTGTCAGAAGACAGTGAGGTTCCATCCCCCGCCCGTAGAAGATTGGTAGGTGTTGCAGCGGACGGGCACATTTGCGGCGCTGAGTTCAGTTTTTTGCCGCTCAGCCGAAACGTTGGGTACAGGTTAGGGTAGGTGAAGGGGCGATCGCGATCATTGGCTCTGCATTCCCTCCCGATATCAAGCGTGACAGCATAGGGGAACCCTTGAGGCTGTAACAAAAACCCATGAGGCTGTAACAAACAGTGCGGTTTTCGCCTTCCGAGACGGGCACAATGCTGCAAATTCTAACGAGGCAAACATGGCAGATACAGTGAACTATGAAAAGCTCGCGGACGTGCTCAACCGAGCCAGTGCAGACGGTAAGGCTAGTTTTTGCCGAATGCTGTGGGGGAACCAGCCTGAGCCAGTGCAGTCACAGCTTCTCACCCTTCTGAGTACACAGGCCCAAGCGATCGTCAACCCACCAAGCGCTTGAGAAAGCCCCATGCAGTCGTTGAGTCGAGCGGAGACCACGGTTTCACAGCCCTGATCGATATCGCGTTGTCCGGTTTGTTGAAGACACAGCGTATCTGACGAGGTATCTGAAAAGCACGTAGGGCGTGCATCAGTTAATTTGCATCACAGTTAATTTGCATCAGTTAATTTCTAGCGCCCCGTGGCGGAAGTCTCCTGCCCCGTTTGAAAGACGCCACCGTGCCCCTAACCCTGGCACCCTGCACCCTAGCCATTGCCGATGGGGGGATATTGACGCCGCCCTCGACTAGGCAGGGCTGAGGCAATTGGGGGAGGCGATTGTTCTTGAGGATGCGTTTGCCCCGGGTATGTGTGTGGTCTGAATCCAAATTCGGCTAACGACTGCGATAAGATTCAAGATTGCACTTCAGGCGAAGGATTTTTGGATATGACGGTATCCCACGGAGCGATTTTTCCAGCCGCGCAGCCTGCGGTGTCGCTGGTGGAACTGGCCCAGCGCACTCGACAGGCGGCCCAACAGCTCGCAGGCCTGCCGACGGCGGCAAAAAACCACGCGATCGCGGCGATCGCCACCGCCCTCGAAGCCCACGCCGAGGACATTCTGGCCGCCAACGCCGCCGACTGCGAAGCCGCCTTGGCCGATGCCCTGGCCAAGCCCCTCTATGAACGCCTGAAGTTGAACGCGGTGAAGCTGGCGGGCGCGATCGCAGGGGTGCGCGATGTGGCGAAATTGCCTGACCCCGTGGGCACTGTGCAGCTCCACCGCGAACTCGACACCGGCCTAGAGCTGCGCCGCGTCACCACGCCCTTGGGCGTTTTGGGCATCATTTTTGAGTCGCGCCCCGATGCCGTGATGCAGATTTCGAGTCTGGCGGTCAAGTCGGGCAATGGCGTGATTCTCAAGGGCGGCAAGGAAGCGGTGCGATCGTGTCAAGCGCTGGTGACGGCGATTCGGGCGGGGCTGGCGGCGGCTGGGGTAAACCCCGACGCCGTGCAACTGTTGACCACCCGCGAAGAAATCCACGCCCTGCTGGCGCTGGATGCTGAGGTGAATTTGATCATTCCTCGGGGTTCCAATGCCTTTGTGCGCTACGTGCAAGACCACACGCGCATTCCGGTGTTGGGCCATGCGGATGGTATTTGTCATCTGTATGTGGATCAGGCGGCAGACATCGAGCAGGCGATCGCGATCGCGGTAGATGCGAAGGTCGGCTATCCTTCGGCCTGCAATGCGATTGAAACGCTGCTGGTTCATAGGACGATCGCGCCCACGGCTTTGCCCGCGATCGCCCAAGCTCTGATCAATAAAAACGTTGAACTGCGGGGGGATGCTGCCACCTGCGCCCTGGTGCCGGAGGCTGTGCCCGCCACCGAAGACGACTGGGCCACGGAATACAGCGACCTGATTTTGGCCGTGCGTATTGTGCCCGACCTTGACGCCGCGATCGCCCACATCAATACCTACGGGTCGCGCCACACTGACGCGATCGTCACCACCGATGCCGCCGCCGCCGCCCAGTTTCAAACCCAGGTCGATGCAGCGGGCGTGTACCACAACTGTTCCACCCGCTTTGCCGATGGCTTCCGCTATGGGTTTGGGGCCGAAGTTGGCATCAGCACCCAAAGCCTGCCCCCGCGCGGCCCGGTTGGCCTAGAGGGGCTCGTCACCTACAAATATCACCTCGTTGGCAACGGGCACGTTGTTGCCACCTATTCCGGTGAGTCGGCAAAGCCCTTCACCCATCGAGATCTCTCCCCAAACCAGGGCTAGGCAATCGATCTGGGTATGCTGGGGCAAGCATCACGGGATAACAGGGTATGGATACCATTCAACTTCACGACATCCGGGCCTATGGCTATAGCGGGGCCTTGCCGGAGGAAAATGTGCTGGGTCAGTGGTTTCGGGTTGACCTGACGCTCTGGCTGGATCTCGCGCCTGCGGGTGCCACCGACGACCTGAGTGCCACCTGCGACTATCGCAACGCGATCGCGGCTATCCATGCCCTCATTGCCAAGACCCCCTTCAAGCTGATCGAAACCCTCGCCAGCGAAATTGCTAAGGCGGTGTTGCGCACGGACGATCGCCTGCATCAGGTGCGGGTCAAGCTCACCAAAGTTGCCCCGCCCATTCCTGAATTTACGGGGCAGATCAGCGTTGAAATCACCCGCGATCGCAGCCATTTGCAGCAGCCCACCCCGCGATCGCTGCCTTGCCCGTGACCCACACAAAAACAGCCCCATCAAGCATTGACAGGGCTGGAGACGCAGTTAGGAGGTATCTTGACTCACACCATATCGGCAAGAATCGAGAATGTCTGGTCATCTTAAGAAGTTCTTAACTACCGTCAGGGAGAAAAGTTTCAATTGTTTACATCCCATGCCTGGCTTGGGGTGTAGAGATTGAGTGGGATCAATTTTGTCAGGATTGGTGCGGGATTTGAGACGGCGATTCGCCGCGCCGCGAAACTCATGGAACAGGATGGAATGCCCAGGCCAGATCAGTAGTACCGTAGAAAGGTTGAGCCAGCCCCCGCGTAGGCCCAGTGAGCCGTCGGGCATTGGCTGGCTGCATCCTTGCCATTGCACTGCCACAAATCAGCATGGGTAAACGTCAATCCTCCAAATCCTCGGGAACTTCTCCCCAAAGCGATCGCGTGGTCTATTCCGAATTTGGGATGCCCAACCCTGCGCTTCAGCGGGGCGTGGCGGATCTGCCCCCGGCCCAGCAAACGCTCATCGTACAGGTGAGCCGCAAGGGGCGCGGCGGCAAAACCGTGACAATTGTCAGCGGCTTTCAACACCGCCCAGACACCCTCAAAACCTTGGCGAAAAAGCTGAAAGCTCAGTGTGGCACGGGGGGCACCGTCAAAGACGACACCCTCGAAATTCAGGGCGACCACGCCCAAACCCTACTGGATGCCCTGAAAAAACAGGGCTACACCGTAAAACGGAGCGGCGGTTAATGGCACAGTATCGAACGTTGGCCCACCGGGCGAGCGCCCAGTCTCGCCTGGGGAGGCTGCCTCAGCGGTTTTTGACCGGGCTCGTGCTGGGCATGATTTTGGCGATCGCGATCGGCACCCTCATGCCCTTGATGGCCCAAACACCGCCCCCTGTCGCCCCTTCCACACCGACGGAAACAGAATCTCCCCAGGAGGTACCCCCTGGGAGCCCTGCGCCCGTACCCCAGCCTGCGCCGCCCGTGATTCCCACCGACATTGCCGATCATTGGGCGTCGTCGTGTCTACGATCGCTGGCCCTAGACCGAGTGCTGCCCCTAGATGCAGCGGCCCAGTTTTCTCCCGACGAGCCCGCCACGTGGGACGCGATCGCGCCGATGATGGTGCGGGCCTTCCCCGCCACCGCAATGGCCTACGCCGGAGCTAGCCCGCTTGAGCGGGCGCTGGGCATCACCACCCCCGTCAACCCGCTGTTTAGCTACCCCGGCACCTACTTCACCCCCGATCGTCCCCTCGCCCGTGCGGAAGTGCTCACTGCCCTAGCGGCGAAGCGATCGCTGCCCTATGTCGCCCGCGCTACGGATTTGCTTAAGGCAACCTTTGCCGATGGGGCGCAGGTGCCGCTCTATGGCCGCGAGGGGGTGGCTGCGGCCCTGCAAGCGGGGGCCATTGTGCGATCGCCCCAAGAACGCGGCTCGGCTCGGCTGTCGCCTAACCAAGTCATCACCCGAGGGGAAGTGGCCGCCCTGCTGTGTCAGACCCATGAAGATGAAGCTGTGCGTCGCACGATCTCGCCCGACTGGGTAACCCAGCCCACCGCCCCCGCCGCGCAGCTCATTCCCGGCTCAGAGCTGCGCGGCGTCTGGTTGACCAATATCGACAGCACCGTCCTGTTCTCCAAGGCCAATCTGCGGGAGGGCATCGATCGCCTCAAATCCTTAAATTTCAACACGGTGTACCCCGTCGTTTGGAACGGGGGCTACACCCTATATCCCAGTGCCGTGGGCGAGCGCCTGCTGGGGGAAAAGAAGCGCCTTTTCCCTGGCGATAGTCCTAGCTTTGAGGCCCAACAGGGCGATCGCGACATGCTGCAAGAGGTTATTGACCTCGCCCACGCTGAAAACATAGCGGTGATTCCCTGGTTTGAGTTTGGCTTTATGGCCCCCGCCGACTACGCCCTGCGCCAACAACGGCCCGAATGGTTTACCCAACGGCTGGATGGCAGCCAAGAAATTCAGCAAGGGGCCGAAACCTTCACCTGGATGAATCCCTTTCATCCCCAGGTGCAGCAGCTTTTGCTGTTGATGATTGACGAGGTGCTGCAAACCTACCCCGTCGAAGGCATTCAGATGGATGATCATCTGGGGATGCCGGTCGATATGGGCTACGACCCCTACACCGTGCAGCTCTATCGCTCAGAACACGGTGGCGCAACGCCCCCTGAAGATCCGGACGACCGAGAATGGGTACGCTGGCGCGCCCAAAAAATTACGGAATTTATGGGCAAGGTGCGAGCTTTGGTGGATCAGCGGCGACCGGGCGCAATCGTGTCTGTCTCCCCCAATCCTTACCCGTTTTCCTATGTGCGCTATCTGCAAGATTGGCCGGAGTGGGAGCGCTTGGGCTATGTGGATGAACTGGTGATTCAGATCTACCGCAATGATGTCGATCGCTTTGTGTGGGAACTCAACAAGCCCACCACGGAGGTGGCGCGCCGCCGAGTGCCGACGGCGATCGGGTTGCTCAGCGGCCTGCGCGGACGCCCCACCGATGCTGCCCTTCTGGCGGAGCAGCTCGAAGCCACCCGCGATCGCGCCTATACGGGCGTGTCGTACTTCTTCTACGAAACCCTGTGGGTGCCGGGTCAAGAATCGCGAGAAGACCGACTGCGCCAGTTTCTCAACCACTTTGCCCTCAATGCCCTGCGGCCCAAGCGATCGCGCTAGCGATCGCGCTCCTTCCCCACGCACGCCCTCACCCTCACCCTCGGCCCCCAATCGCCCCGATGGAAAAAGCCACGATCGCCCTCAATGCCGACCATGCTGCCTACCGCGACACCGGAGATGGATTGCCGCTAATCATGCTGCACGGCTTTTTGGGCGATGCCGACACCTGGACACCACTCATCGCCGACCTATCGCCCCACTTCCGCTGCATCGCAGTGGACTTGCTGGGCTTTGGGCAATCCTCCAAGCCACGCCTGCGCTACACTATCTGGCATCAGGTTGAGTTTCTGCATCAGTTTATCCAAGCCCTGGGGTTGCGGCACTTTGCCCTGATGGGTCATAGCTATGGGGGCTGGGTGGCTGCGGCCTACAGCGTGGCGGCCACGGGCATCGGCTGGGCACCAGACAAAAGCGCCTGGGCTCCGGCGGCCAAGGCATACACCCTGACGATCGCGGGCGAACGGGTGCGCCATCCTGAGACGATCGCGCTCTTGGCTCCGGCGGGCATCCGCGACGATCGCTTCGTGGGCCGCTACACCACCCTCAAGCCCCTTCTCTGGGAAACGCCCGTGGTGGATTGGGCGATCGCCGCCCTAAAGCCGATGCTGGCGATCGCGGGCAAATCCGACCGCTATACCACCATTGCCCGCGCCCGCCGCGCCCTCAAGGCCCAACCCGTGGCCAAATCGTTTCTCATCGATCGCCTCAAACCCGAAGACGCGATCGACACCGTGGAGCGGTTTTTGCCCCGTGTTGAGGTGCCCACCGTCGTGTTTGCCGGACACCAAGACACCACCATTCCCCTCTGGCACTGCGAAACCTACGCCCGTCGCCTCACCAATGGCGCTCTGATTGGGTTTCCCGAGGCCAACCACGACCTGCCCCAAAGCCATGCCCCCGCGATCGCCGATCACCTCATCCAACGGTGGGCATCCCTGATCAGCACCTTCAAGGGCATTTAAGCTCGTGCCATTCATTGATCGGGAGCGGCGGGATGCCCCTGACTGACTGCCCTGGGCGTCAGACTCAGGGGCTCCCCACCTCTAAAATGCTTGGGCTTGCGTTATTCTTCCTTCAAAGAAAGTAGCTTTTCATTCAGGGCTTGGATATAGGACTCACCGATTTCTTCAGAGAGTAAACCTTTGCGAATGGCATCCGCGATCGCGCCTTTTTCCGCAAGATATAGCCGACACAAAAGACCGTCTAAATATTGGCGATCGCTGCTTTGCTTTTCCAACGAAGCAATACGGCGATTATACAAATCCCGCAGTTCCTGTTCTGACGATGCTACCCGAGCCTGGTAGGTGGCAAATAGCTCTTCATAGAGTGATTTTGGCAAGCTGCCAGACTGCAACAAATCACCGAGTTCTTGTTGCGCAGCTTTCGCGGCAATCAGGGTAAGCTGCAACTGTTCAATTTTGTCTTGCGTGGGCGATCGCTGGGAAAGTCGCAGGCGTTTCACCAGACCCGCCAAGCTCAATCCTTGACCCACCAAGGACACTAAGACCGTGCTAAACACCAGGGTGATCACTGGGCTGCGATCGGGCAGGGTGAAGGGCAAACTCAGGGCCAAAGCCATCGAGAGCGATCCCTTCACATTGCCCAAGATGAGCACGTGTTGCCAGCGCAGGGGTAACGATCGATCAAAAAAACGAAACACCCACAACAGGGGATAAATAGAACACACACGCCCGATTTGGTAAGCCGCGATCGCGAGAATTGCTGCCGGAATTGTGCTCATTATCGATAACGGATTAATCTCAATCCCGACGAGCAAAAAGATAAAGGTGTTGACTCCAAATCCGGCATATTCCCAGAAATTAAGGAGAGTTACCTTAGTGGATGCGGAGGTTTGCCGAAAGCCTAAATTCCCAATTACAAGCCCCGCAATTACCACCGCGATCGCGCTCGAAACACCTAAAAATTGGCCGATCTGAAACGTCCCCAGCGAAACTGCAACGGTTAATAAAATAGTGCTCAGCGCATCATCTAACTGCTGAAAAAGTCCGACGCAAAGATACCCCAACCCCAGCCCCAAAAGACCGCCCCCAACAAAGGCAATCAGCAGTTGTTGAATGCCTTCACTTGCACTGAAGGCACCTTGGAGGTGAATGGTGGTGATGAGATTCAACAACACCAGGGCGATCCCATCATTAAATAAGCTCTCGCCCTCAACAATCGTGGCGAGACGCCCCGGCACCGGCACCGTCCGAAAGGCTGCAATGACAGAAACGGTGTCTGTGATGGTGAGAATGACGCCAATCGCGCTAGCCGTAATCCACGCTAGGCCCAGCCCAAACTTCAGCAGGGTAGCCGTAATTGCAGACGCCAACACGACCCCTGGGCCAGCGAGCAGCGCGATAGGCTTGATGGTGCTACGAAGCCGACTGATGTCAGTATTAATCGCCGCTTCAAAAATTAGAATCGGCAAAAATAGGTTGAGAATAATGTCAGGATTCAGTCCGATCGCGCCTGGCAGCAATGTTTTAGGAATTGCCAAGCCGGCCAATACCAGACCCACCACATAGGGAATGCGCAGCCACCGGGTAATCAGCGCCACCGCAGTCGCCGTCAGCAGCAAAATAATTAACGTGCTGACAAGGCCGGTAATTTCTCCCCCGCTGGCAGACAATCCCGTGTCCAGTTGTAGAACTGTGACACCCTGTTCTAGGAACCCATTGACCACGACACCCCTGCCCATTAATGAATCGAAAGTGAAGCGAAAAAGGACATAAAAAACGGAGTATAGAGCTTTTAAAGTCGCGCGATCGCACGGCAGCAATCGACTTCAACTCGCGAGCAAAGGAAAATCCTACCAGAGGCAGTTGCAATGCTGGGTAGACAGCGAGTTCTATGCCAAGCAAACGCATTCCCAAGCAGTAGGCTATGGTGAATGGGCAGCCTTCCCAAGATCCTTTGGAGAAGGGGATGGCGCAGGGGGGGACGCTGCACTTGTCATAACCAGACGAGCCACATCCTCCGCCAATGGGCAAACCCAAATCAGTGACTTAAATCGTTTACGAATCCTGCTAGGTTTTCAATGGTGCGCACCTTTCGCTTTGGGGTCGTCAGTGATCCCCACATTACGCTGCCGCATACCTTCTACGACACCCCGAATCGGTTTCACCTTGTCGAGGTCAGCATTCCCGCCCTAGAACAGATTTTGGCGGAGCTAGAGCATCAGAATTTGGACTTTTTGCTGCTGCCGGGGGATCTCACCCAGCATGGTGAGCGTGAAAATCACGAGTGGCTGGCCGATCGCTTGGCTCAGCTTCCCTTTCCAGCATTTACAGTGCCGGGAAATCACGACATCATCCAGCCCCAGGCCAGCGATCGCGTCATTGGTCTCCAGGAGTTTCCGCAGATTTATCGCCGCTTTGGCTACGACAGCGATCGCCCCTACTATTGCCGCGAGGTCTTACCCAGCATCCATCTCCTGGGTCTTAACTCCATCGCCTTTGATGACGAAGGTCGTCAACTGCCCGTCGGCCATCTGGATGCGGCCCAACTCGACTGGCTCTCGGCAACCTTGGCCGGCCTCAAGACCGACTGGGTCATGGTGATGGTTCACCACAACGTTCTAGAGCACCTGCCGGGGCAGTCGCGTCATCCCCTGGGGCAGCGCTACATTTTGCAAAATCGGCAGGCGTTGCTCGATCGCCTCCGTCCCCACCCCGTCAAGCTGCTGTTCACCGGCCACCTGCACGTGCAAGACGTGACCCAGTGGGAATCGATCTGGGAAATTACCACCGGGTCGCTGGTCAGCTACCCCCATCCCTATCGCATTGTGGAGGTGGCACTGCATCCGGGTGGGCAGGCGGAGGTAAAGTTGCAAAGCCAGCGCATTGCCGCCGTGCCCAACCTGCCGGATTTGCAAGGGTTTTCGCAGCAGTGGATGCGCGATCGCTCAATTCCTTTTATAGTCAAGCTGCTGACCTGCCCACCCCTAGGGCTCTCGGTCGCCGAGGCAGAGCGCTTTGCCCCCATCCTGCAAGATTTTTGGGCTTCGATTTCCGCTGGTGATCACGACCTCGACTATCCACAACTGCCCGCCAAGGTGCGCCAGCATCTGCGGCAATTTGGCGCGATTGATAGAGATGGGACCCTGCGCGCGATCGATAACACCGCAACCCTACGCCTAGGGTGGTAAGCCGCGATCGCAGCCTTCGTTACGAAGGTCGCCGCGACGCACCCCGCCAAACCGAGCACAAGTTTCGCAGGCGCGATCGCAACCCTACAGCAACTTGCTCTGCAAAGACTTGAGATATTCCGTGTTGACGCCTGATTCACGGGTTAGAGCAATCTTGCCCGTGCGCGCAATTTCGCGTATGCCAAAGCGGTTCAACACTTGGACGATTGCAACCATCTTGCCAGGGTCGCCCACCACCTCGATAATCAGCGAATCTTCCGCCACATCCACCACCCGCGCCCGGAAGATCTGCACTAACTCCAGGATTTCAGAGCGCGTCCCGCTCGTTGCATTGACCTTGATCAACATCAGCTCACGTTCAACGCAGGGCACCTCCGTAATGTCCTGCACCTTCAGCACATTGATCAGCTTATAGAGCTGCTTGGTCAATTGCTCAATCGCTGGATCATCCCCGTTGACCACCATCGTGATCCGAGAGACGCCCACCTGCTCCGCTGGCCCCACCGCCAAACTTTCAATGTTGAAACCTCGGCGAGCAAACAGGCCCGCAATACGGCTGAGGACTCCGGCCTCATCTTCGACTAAGACTGATAGGGTATGCTTCATGGCGTTGGAGAATGGCCCCTAGGCAAAAACCACCGCGTTGTAGGGGCAAGAATGATTGGGCTGGCGCGTGGATTGTCGCGATCGCAACAATCGTCAATGTTAACGTGCGCCAGGATTCTTGTTAACAGGTCAGCCCAGGATTGTGTCCGCGATCGCCCTGCATTCTGTGATTCCTACCCTCGCACAACTGAGATCGCTGCCGACCCCGTTGCCCAGTGGCTCCAAAAAGTGTAAACATTTCTTTTTACTTCGTAATGCTTGCCCGCCTCATAAGGGGGTTGGCTTTTAATATTGACATTGACTTCCCGTCCTAGCCGGCTGCAACGATGGCGCTCATCCCGCGATCGTTTGGTGCCCCTCAACCCCTCAGTACGGTTTCCTGTCTGTTCAAACGTATGGACGAAACGCGGCCTCAGCCCTTACGCTATAGGACGCTTTATCCATTTACGGTTCGTTCACTCAACGACTTCTAACCCCGATACCCTGCATATTCCTCGACTTTTCGCATGCGAAACCGAAATCCTCGTAACGTTCCTCCCATCAACGAAAACATTCGTTTCCCAGAAATCCGCTTGATTGATAATGACGGCACCCAACTGGGGGTAATGTCTCCGCGAGAAGCTATGAAACTCGCCGAGGAACGGGAGCTAGACCTGGTACTCGTCAGCGACAAAGCCAACCCACCCGTCTGTCGCATCATTGACTACGGCAAATACAAGTTTGAGCAAGAAAAACGCGCCCGCGAAGCCCGCAAGCGTCAGCACAACGCCGAAGTCAAAGAAGTCAAAATGCGCTATAAGATTGACGACCACGACTACAATGTGCGCGTCAAAAATGCCCAGCGCTTCCTCAAATCCGGCGACAAGGTGAAAGCTACGGTCATGTTTCGCGGTCGTGAGATTCAGCACACCGACCTCGCCGAGGAACTGCTGAATCGCATGGCGAAGGATCTTGAGGAAGTTGCCGAAATTCAGCAGGCTCCCAAACGGGAAGGTCGCAACATGATGATGTTGCTGACGCCGAAGAAATAGGCACCGGGCTGGGCATCCTTGCAGCAAGACGCCCCTTGGCGGTCATTCATTACGCCCTAGAACAGCATGGTACTGGGTCAGTCTGCCTCAGTGTTTCAAACCTGGCAGCAGCGTCTGCTGCAAGTCATTAACCTGCGCCCCAGCGAGACAGAGCGCACTCTGTTGATGTTTGCGTTTTATACCGCAACGTCAATGGGGATTTTGTGGCTAGAGGTCAGCTCTGCCGCGCTCTTTCTCGACGCCTATGGAGCCAACAGCCTCCCGTGGATCTACATCTTTAGTGCAGGGGTGGGGTTTGGCCTCACGTTTATTTACTCCTGGCTTCAGCGATTTTTACCCCTGCGCTGGGTGATTGTGCTCATCGCGATACTGATGGCTGTCCCCGTGTTGCTATTTCGCTGGGGGTTGGATGTTGCGGCGTTGCTGCCAATCACCGTATTTTCCATGCGGCTGTGGATGGAAGCCATTTATGGTCTTAATGACCTGAATGTTGCCATTACTGCCAACCAACTTTTCAACATTCGCGAAATCAAGCGCACCTATCCACTGGTCAGCAGTGGCAACTTGGTTGCCGATGTGTTGAGTGGGTTTTCGGTCTATCTGCTGCTGCGGTTGATTGGCCTGAAGAATGTTTTGATGCTGTCCTTCCTAATCATGATGGTGGGGGCAGGGATTCTGTTTCACATCAGCCGCAGTTATCAGCACGCCTTCCCCGATTCGCTCAAACGACAGGCTGAGGCCAGCGAATCTCCCCACTCTGCCCAGCGGATGCGCGGCTCGATGGGGCGCTATGTGGTGCTGCTGTTCCTCTTTTTTGTGCTGTCGCAAACCCTGGCTTACCTCATTGAATTTCAGTATCTGAGCCAGCTTGAGCTGAACCTAAATATTGAGGAAATTGCCGCATTTCTGGGGATTTTCAGTGGCTTACTGGGATTGATCGAGCTGCTGACCCAGTGGTTTACCTCCAGCCGATTGATCGAGCGGCAGGGGCTTTTTACGGTGACGAGCATTTTGCCCCTGGCGGCGATCGCGATTGTCGGGCTAACGCTGACGGGCAGCTATCCCACGCTTTTGGGGGCTGGGGCGCTCTTTTTTGGGCTGATTGTGCTCAAGTTTTTTGATGAATGGCTGCGGTTTACCCTTGTGGCGAGTACGCGCCCGATTCTGTTTCAGCCTATCCCAGATGAAAACCGCACCAGCATTCAGTCTTTGATCGGGGGCATTGCAGAGCCGCTGTCGATGGGGCTGACGGGAATCGCAATTTTGGTGGTCATTGCGGTGTGCGATCGCATTGGCCTGACCAACCCCTACATTCAAAGTCGGCTGTTCCTCAGCTTTATCCTTGTTGCGGCGGTGGTTTGGCTCGGGGCCATTTGGCTGCTGCGATCGCGCTATTTGAATCTGCTGGTCTTAAGTGCAGAACGCGGTCTGCTCAGCGTCTCCGATGCCAGTCTGCGGGTCTTGAAGCGTGCGTTTATCGAACAGCTTGAGCAACCCGGCTCTGAGGCTGATAAGCGATCGTGCATTGAGCTACTGTGCCATATCGACCCGCGCGGCGTGGGCGAAGTTCTAGCCCCAATGCTGCCCACCCTGAGCCCCAACCTGCGCCGCCAAAGCCTCGAAGCCATGCTCGACTATCCCAATAGCGACTACCTCGACGCGGTGCGGCACCTGATTAAACGACAGCAACCCCCCGAAGTTTTGGCACTGGCGCTGCGCTATATCTGGCTCACGGAGGCCAGCCCCAACATGGAGGAACTGCGGGCCTACCTCAATCCAGAGGTGGATCCGGTGGTGCGGGGGACTGCTGCGTCCCTCATGCTGAAGCACGGCAACCCACGAGAAAAGGCGGAAGCCACCAGCACGCTGCGCCAAATGCTGACCCACGAGCGCGAGCGCGAGCGGGTAATGGGCTGTCGAGCGCTGGGTGAGGCGGACTATTTGCAGGCGCTGCGGTTGTACATTCCCAGCCTCTTGCAGGATGAGTCGCTGCGAGTGCGGCGGGCACTGCTGGAGGCGATCGCGGCTACCCATTTGACCGAATACTATCCCTCCCTGCTCAAGGCCTTGCAATACAAATCCACCCGCGAGGCGGCCGTTCAGGCACTCACCCGCCTCGGCAACGATGCCTTGCCCATGCTCGAAGACCTGGCGATGGACAGCTACAAGCCCGAAATTTTGCGGACACAAGCCTGGCAGGTGATGGGCAACATTGGCACCACCGAAGCCCTCGATCGCCTCATCGACAACCTGCTCACCGCCTGGGGCGGCAATCGCCGTACTATTCTGCGCATTCTGCTTCGCCTTTTTCAAGAAACGGGGCTCAAACGCTCCCACGGCATCGATGCCGCCCTCGATCGCTTGGGTCGAGATGGCGTCGAACATCTGCTGCACCAAGAACTGACCTTTATCGGACAAATCTATAGCGCCCTGCTTGACCTGCCTGCGGAAGTCATCCAAGGGCGGGCCGCAGATCTGCTGCGCGATGCCCTGGGAGATCTCCAGGCTGACGCGATCGATCGCATGTTTATGTTACTGCGGTTTGTGTCACCCCCGACAGCGGTGCAAGCGGCCCAGGTCAGCATTCAGGGGTCACCAGCCAGCCGCGCCCGAGGGCTCGAAATTCTCGACAATACGCTAGACATTGCCAGCAAGCGTGCCATTCTGACGGTGCTGGACTTGCGCAGCCCCCTTGAAAAACTGCAAAGCTTAAACAGCTTGGTCACCTATCAGCCCATGTCGCCCAGCGATCGCCTCCGCTATTTGCTGGATCTCCGCTACTTCCTGTCCGACTGGGCCTTGGCCTGCTGTTTTCACCTAGCTCGCCAGCAGCGCTGGGCAATCACCGCAGACCACACGCTGGCCTGCCTCAAGCACCCCACCGGGTTTGTGCGGGAGGCGGTGTTGTCGTATCTGCAGGTGGCCTCGCCGGGGGTGCTGGGTGAGCTACTGCCTCTGATGCGCAATGATCCCAACGAGCTGGTTGCAGCCCAAGTCGCTCACCTGATGGCGGAATTTCAAAGTCCGGCGCGATCGAAACCTGGTCAAGCGAAGCCCCCGCGCAACCCAGGCTTGAATCCCATGCCCTCCTGACCCCCAGGTTCCGAACCTCGAAGATTGCTCTACACTGAGGTGCTGCACCCGTGAAAACTCTCGCCCAGGCTTAACTCGCAGGAATTTCAGCCCTGAGAATTGAGGCAAACCCTTGCGCAGTCACCGTTGTAGCGGTTCCTGCAATTACCCTTCTACCCCGTGCCCGAAATGCTCACCAGCGTTGATCGACTTCTCTTTGTACGTGGCGTTCCTATCTTCAAAGAACTGCGGGATGACTTTCTGGTGCGCCTCGCTTCCATCATGGATGAGCTGTCGTTTCCGGCCAATCACACCATTTTCACGGAAGGTCAGGAAGGGCGAGCGCTCTACATTGTGGTGTCGGGACGGGTGAGCGTTCACCTACGGGGGCAGGAGCTGGCCAAGCTGGAAAAGGGCACCTGCTTTGGGGAAATGTCGTTGTTTGATGCCGAACCGCGATCGGCCTCGGTGACCACGCTGGATTCCTGCGAATGTCTCATCCTGACTCAGCAGCAGCTCTATGAAGCGATCGACGAAACCCCAGGGATCGCCGTCAACATTATTCGCCTGCTCTCTCGCCGCATTCGTGAACTCAATCACGAGCTGAATGAGAAGCAGCAGGAAATCCAAGACCTTGCCCGCCAGCAAGGGCTCGGGTACCTTCAAGATGCCCAGCGCCTCCAAGGGGAGCCCGTGCCGCGTCCCCCCTCAGAGGATGTGCTCTTTGGCCTTGATCGCGTCAACGAATTCCCCTACGGCGGCGTGCCCTATTGAATCGATCTGCTGTTATCGGTACTGGTTTTGACTGGCCGAATCACCCTCCGCAGTGCGATCACGCTGATAGTGCTGGCAGGTTTGCAAAAACCGCTGGGCAAGGTCGGGGCGATCGCCCCAGTGCAGGTGTAGGTACGACGCCTGTAGCGTGTTGTGTCCCCATCCCTCCGGCTGCGGGGGGCGTGGCTCAGGAACATCGGCGGCGGTGGGATAGAGCTGGTACTGATACAAGGGCGTTGGGGGGGCAGAGTCCAGTGTTGAGCGATGAAACTCGTGCCCCCAAAGGGTTTGCCCCGGTGTGAGGAGAGGTGTCGATCGCCGGGCAGTAGCCTGCCGATAGCCTAAGGAGAGGCGGCGAGTCATGGTCGCGATCGCGGGCAGAGCCCCCACCATCGGCCACGGGTTGCCGTCAAAATCCACCAGGGTTTGGCAGAGATACATCAGCCCGCCACATTCGGCATAGGTGGGTAGCCCGTGTTGGATGGCCCGGTGCAGGTAGGTGCGCAATGGGACGTTTTCCGCCAAAGACTCGGCAAACAGTTCAGGAAAGCCGCCCCCCAAGTACAGGCCATCCAGCACGGCGGGCAAGGCTCCATCACTGAGAGGACTGAAGGGCACCCACTCAACCCCGAGGCACTCCAGCGTGTCTAGGTTGTCGGGGTAATAAAAGTTGAAGGCGCGATCGCGGGCAATGCCAATCCGCACCGCACCCTGTGGAGAGCCAGGCAACGCGGCATCCTCTGGCTGGGAGGCAGGCTGGGCTTGCACCCAGGCATCCAGCAGCGGCCAGTGAAAACAGCGCTGCCCCAGCTCGGCAAACTGGTCGAGGGTTTGCGCTAAGTGCGGCAATTCCTCAGCGGGGACGAGTCCAAGGTGGCGATCGGGCAGGGCGATCGCATCCTCTCGCCGCAACACGCCCACAATTGGGATCTTCAGCGGGTCTAGCGCCGCCTTGAGCATAGTGAGGTGGCGATCGCTGCCCACTCGATTTAGCACCACGCCAGCAATGCGCAATCGGGGGTCAAAGGTGGCATAGCCGTGGACAATCGCCGCCAGCGATCGCGACAGACTGGCACAATCCACCACCAGCACAATCGGTAACTCCAGAATTCGCGCGATGTGAGCCGTGCTGCCCCAGTCTGTGCCTCCCGCCCCATCAAACAAGCCCATCACCCCTTCCACGACCGCCACTTCGGCATCGCGACAGCGGGCGTAGTAGCACCGCCGCACATAGGCTTCCGAGGTCAGCACTGGGTCAAGGTTGTGGGCCGCGCGCCCAGTCACCGCTCGGTGAAACATGGGATCAATGTAGTCTGGCCCCACCTTAAAGGCTTGGACGCAGCGATAGCGCCGCCCCAGCGCCGCCAATAGTGCCAGGGTTACGGTGGTTTTACCCGCGCCACTCCGCTCCCCTGCAATCACAATGCCCATGATGCGTTGCCCATTGAGATCCGGCGTTGCCGCCGTTAGTTGCGATGGTTATTGGTATAGCGAATGCGGGCTCCGGCCCATTGCAGCTTGCTGCGCAGGGTGCGGTAGTAGGAGTAAGACTCGCTGAGGATGATGAACTGAGCCCAGCAGTCTGCCATGCGGATATCCACGCGCTGTCCGGGCCAGATCGCCGTTGCCATGACCCCATCCATCCACAGCTTGGTGTGCAGTTCTGGGTCGGCCAGGGGCCAAACGCTGACCACACAGCCCGGAGGCAGCACAATGGGACGGCTAGATAGGCTGAGCGGACAAATGGGCGTCACGACGATGGAGTCCATGCCGGGATGCACAATCGGGCCGCTGGCGGCGACGGTGTAGCCCGTGGTGCCCGTCGGGGTGCTAATCAGCAGGCCATCGCCTTGGTATTGGTCAACCACTTCCCCGTCAATTTCCATTTCCAGGATGGAGGTGATCATGCGATCGGGGGCGGCGGGTTTGACGCACATTTCGTTCAAGGATAGGTAGCGATCGCTGATCGGATCCAGATTTGTGCGGTTCCCCTCAAAAATCTGGGCCTGGAGCATCATCCGGCGCTGTACCGCAAAGCGATCGCCCAATAACCGTTCCCAGATGCGCTCAAATTCCAAATCTTCCGGCGACTCTGACAAAAAGCCCAAATGCCCGCCCACATTAATCGCCAGAATTGGTATCTCATCTGCTGCAAGGTTTCGGGCCGCAGCCAGGGCAGTGCCGTCACCGCCGAGCACCACCGCCAAGTCGATTTTCTCCGCCACCGAGGCCAGAAAAACCGGATAGGGATTATCCTTTGGCCCACTTGGCCCTACCAGGGTTTTACAGCCCAAGGCTTCGAGTTGACGCGCACACAGCTCCGCCTGACTTTGGCTAAAACGATTTCCCGACTTATAGGCAATGATGGCTTGCTTGAGCTGCACAGTGTCGCAACCGCCCGGAAGACTGCTTCCCCATTCTAAAGGGGCTATCCCCAGAAACCACACAGGCGAAGACCTAGGAAATTTCCCCGACATCCTCACCTCGGCAGCTGTGATAACAGTGTCGTTTAGGGTTTGCGCTCAACAAGGCTTCGCCACACATTCACCGCTGCGTGGGGAAGCATAGAAACGTTCCGCCTACCACTTCAGCAGGTTGAACTGCTCCATATCCACCGTGTCACGGTTGCGATAGATAGACAATACGATCGCCAAACCAACCGACGCTTCAGCCGCCGCGATCGTAATCACAAACACCGTAAACACCTGGCCCGTCGCGCTTGCGGGGTCAAGATAGTTAGAGAAGGCCATCAGGTTCAAATTGACGGCGTTCAACATCAGCTCGATGGACATCAGCACCCGAATCACGTTGCGGCTCGTGACCAGGCCATAAATGCCGATGCAGAAGAGCGCCGCAGCTAGTAGAAGAAAGTACTCAAGTTGAATCATCGACGGTCTCAGAATGTAGATCGAGGAAACAAGGAAGGGGAGGCTGGGCGATGGTGCCTAGCTCTCAGCACCATCGCGGCTGGCAGGCACCAATTCACGGGGCCGCTCCGGCAACTTAAGAGCATCCCCCACGGTGTCTTGAGGCATTTCGTCAGGAATAAACTCGCGACGGGCCAGAATAATTGCACCAACCAGGGCAATCAACAGCAACACCGAGGCCAACTCAAAGGGCAGCAGGAAATCGCTGAAGAAGTGCAGCCCAATCATCACCGTCGCGCCATCCCCGATCGCCGCTTCCGACGATAGCGCCCACGGCGTTCCCAAAACCATGGTGCTGAGGAGCGCAAACAGGCCCAGACACACCGCGCCAGTGGCAACCTTACCCAGCCAAGCGCGTCGAACCGGCGCAAAGTCTTCGCGCTTATTGACTAGCATGATCCCAAACAGGATAAGAACGTTGACCGCTCCCACATAAATCAAGATTTGGGCCGCGGCTACAAAACCTGCGTTGAGCAGCACATACATGCCCGAGATGCTGACAAACACTATCCCCAGCAAAAAGGCGGAGTAAACAATGTTCGACAACAGCACAACGCCTAAGGCTGCCGCAATCATCATGGCAGCCAGCAGGCCAAAGGAAACGAGTTGAACCCCTTCTGCAAGCGTCACGTGGTGACCCCTCTTTCAGTTACAGCATCACAATTCTCAAGCATCCTATCAAGCCAGGATGCGATCGCGCCTAGGCCAATCCCTAGGCATCTCCAGAGGTTTTGGCAGAGTCACCCTTCGACTCCTCCAAAATCTCCTGGGGTAGCTTGCCCGCCCTTCGTGCCCCAGCGGGCAGCTCGTGGGGATCCATCACCCCCTTGGGCAGGTAGGCCAGCTCGCGCATCGGCGTCACCATCGGATCCTGAGTCACCTTGTACGGCAAACGACCCAGGGCCACGTTGTCGTAATTCAATTCGTGGCGATCGTAGGCAGCTAGCTCATATTCTTCGGTCATCGACAGGCAATTCGTGGGGCAATATTCCACACAATTGCCACAGAAGATGCACACCCCGAAGTCAATGCTGTAGTGCTTCAGCGTCTTTTTCTTGGTGCCTTTATCAAAGTCCCAGTCCACCACAGGCAGGTTGATCGGGCAGACCCGCACACACACTTCGCAGGAGATGCACTTATCAAATTCAAAGTGAATCCTGCCGCGATAGCGTTCTGAGGGGATCAGCTTTTCGTAGGGATATTGCACCGTAACTGGGCGACGCCGCATATGGTCAAAGGTGACGGACAACCCTTGACCAATGTATTTGGCTGCTTGAACGCTTTCTTTCGCGTAGTCACCAACTTGCTTGAGAAAGTTCAGCATGGATTCAGACTCCGCAGCAATAAAGACGACAGATGGAACCGTGAAACAAGGGAGAGCAGTCAGGGCGCGATCGCCTAACCCCCGAAGGCAATGGGGAAGGTGATTTTCAGCGCTGCCGTCAGCAACAGGTTCACCAACGACACCGGCAGCAAAAACTTCCAACCCAAATCGAGCAACTGGTCAATGCGCACTCGGGGCACCGTCCAGCGCAGCAGCACCGCCAAAAACACGAGCAGATACGCTTTGAGCACTGTCATCATGATGCCCAGTGCAGCAAACACCACCTGGAGCCAGGGTGTCGTCTCACTAACCCCAAGCGCCCCGGCCACCCAGTCGATAGGAATCGGAAAATCCCATCCGCCCAGGTAGAGAATCGCGAAAATCAACGAAGACAGCACCAGGTTGACGTAGGAGCCCACATAGAAAAGGCCAAACTTCATCCCCGTGTATTCCGTTTGATAGCCCGCCACCAGCTCTTCCTCGGCCTCGGGCAAGTCAAAGGGGAGTCGCTCACATTCAGCCAGGGCCGCGATCCAAAAAATCAGGAAGCCCACGGGCTGACGCCACACATTCCAGCCCAAGATGCCGTAGCCCGACTGTTGCTGAACAATATCGATGGTGCTGAGGCTGTTGGACATCATGACCACCGCCAGCACCGAGAGCGCCAAGGGCAACTCGTAGCTAATGGACTGAGCCGCAGCCCGCAACCCCCCCAGCAGAGAATACTTATTATTTGAGGAATACCCTGACATCAGCAGGCCAATGGGGGTAATGCTCGATAGGGCAATCCACAGAAAAATACCGACGCCGATGTCGGTAATCACCATGTTTTGGCCGAAGGGGACGATGAGGTAAGACAGAAACACTGGAATGACGACGATCGCTGGCCCTAGGGTAAACAGCAGGGCATCCGCCTTCGCCGGCACGATATCTTCTTTGAACAGTAGCTTAATGCCATCAGCGGCAGCCTGGAGAGTCCCCAGCGGCCCGGCATATTCTGGGCCAATCCGCTGTTGGGCAGCGGCGGAAATCTTTCGCTCTAGCCACACGGTCACAAAAATGCTGACCGTTGCGGCAATCAAGATCAGCGTCATTGGCAATGGCATCCAGAGGGCTTTGGCCGCACCGGGCGGCAACCCGAGTTGCACAAGTAGCTGAACAAAACTGCTCTGGAGGTCAATTCCTTGGCTCATGGATAAGCCCCTATGCTTCGGCTCACGTTTCGTAACAGTGTTTAGTATATCGCTCGGCTGAAAAGCATCGACCGCAAACTGATAGGAAGATCTGCCCAATCCTATAGAGCGATCTCATCAGCAGGCTAAGGTGCAGGGGAAAATGCGCGCGATCGCGGCACCCAAATCATGGGGTACTTGACAGTCCTCCTACCCAAACACGCCCCCAAACACGCCGCCCCACCCAAATCAGGCGACTAAGATTCCCCGTTGAAGGCGACATCAATACCTCACCTCTACTGTCGGCGATCGCGAGGATACCAGGGCTCAAGGTGACGCTTCATGGTGGCGTCCTTCTATTGACGGTTTTTGCTGACAGTTTTTGCAGGGTCGGCCAAGACTCTGGTAGGTTGACTGATATGTTTTTCCTGCGCTGTTTTTTGGGCCATGTCTCACGCGATTCCCCATCCTG
>JACYME010000037.1 GCA_015272155.1 Leptolyngbyaceae cyanobacterium T60_A2020_046 | reverse complement strand
GCAGTGTTGAAGGGGGCAAGGTGACGGGATGATTCTGGTCTGTATGCAGCGTTTTTGAAGCCAGTGAGAGGCAAAAACAGCCCCGTAACCATTGACTTCAGGGGATAACGTGCGCCTTACTAGCTCGCGCCCATATCTTGCTCAAAATCAACCCCAAGGGTTTCCAGGCTGGCGGCGTCGGCTTCGGTGAAGTCCACATCGTCGCCGTTGTAGGTGCCGCTGCCCCAATAGCCTGCCCGATAGTTGCCATAGTCGGGATGGAGCGATCGCTCGGAATATCGGAAGAAGGGATCGTCCTGAAGCTGACCGTTGTGGCAGTAAGGACACCCCACCGGGCTAGGGCGACCACAGCGGCGCGGCAGCAAAAAGCCCACCCGGCGATCGCACCCCTCCTGGGGCGTTTGAGTGGGTGACGGAGTGGGGCGGGGTGGCGTGGGCGTGGGCTGCGCCACATCCACAAACGGCACAGCCCGGAAGGGATCCAAGACTTCTGGATCAGCCCCTGAGGTTGCGGCCTCGGGGGCAAACGTGACCAAAATTTCACAGGGGCCAACCTGGAGGCGATCGCCCGATTGCACAATCCCTTGGGAAATCAGCGCCCCATTGAGCCGAATGCCTGCGGTGGCTCCTTGAGCACGGCAGTGAAGTTGACCCGCGACTTCAACTAAGAGCAGATGATAGGGATCGATTTGTGGATGTTTGAGGGTAATGCGGCTAACGCGATTGCCCTCCAGGATATTAGGCATCGTGGTAAAGCTCGACCCGATCGCCACGGGGGGTTCTAGCCGGGGCCGCAACGACGCCTGGGTGCTGGGATCAAGATAGCTGAGCTGAATTTGCACCGTTCTCTCCTTAACAATGGCAGCGGGGTCGATGTCAACTTGGCCCCTAAACCCTGAACCCTGTGTCTTACGCCCCGGTTCCTCTCAAGGCTTGAATGGATACCGCACGCTACTGGGAACTGGCCGCGTGCCGCGCCCGCACCCGAGCCAGATTCACCACCTGATAGGCGCTCAGCAGCATGGAGACGGTCGTGTCATAGAGAAACGTTTCAATTTCGGTGCTGGCGTCCGCCAAGACTTGTGGGGAAACGGCCAACGGGTTGGCATAGGCTTGTACGGGCTGCACCGACTTGGGCACATAGCCGGGAAAAATTTCACCGGGGACGCGCACCTTGAGCCGCAGACCGCGACGGGTGGGAGCGATCGCCTTGAGCCAGACATAGCGCGGCAACCGCACTGCTCCCTGAAGGTTAGGCAGTGCGGCAATGTGAGATCGTACCTCTGGCGGGCAGGTGATGTCTAACCGCAGGTCAAACCCTTTGAACCGGGGACGAATGCGGAGTTTGCCGTTTACATTGCGGCCTGAGCGAATTTCGTGGCGCTGGTGAATGTGCAGCTCAAAGCGCGTTTGGTCGAGCAACTTGCCCGCTAAGGTCAACCAGCGATCGCAAAAGTGGTCGATTTTCCAGCCCCGGCGGCGCGGATGAGGCATTTCGCCCACAAATTTTTCGCGCGCATCGGGTGGCCCCAGCTGGAGGTGAATGCGAACCCGCTCCGAGTGTCGCATATCGCGCTCTAGCAGGGGGACCAGGCGCTCAACCAGGCCATAGCGAAAGTTGGCAAAATCAAGCCGACCCTCGTAGGCCATCTGTTTACCATTTTTCCAGGCTTGATAGAAAAAGAACGCGGCCACCCCGCCAAAGGGCACGAGCAGCAACGGGACTAAAGCGGCGGCTACGGAGCCTAGTACGATGGAGCCCACGAAGGCGATTAGTACCGCAACACAGCCGATTTGCCCCGATCGCGTGATTTTCTGCTGATAGTGGGCGATCGCGGCTTCGGCCTGTTGATCGATGGCTGCGATCGCGCGCAGGTCGCGCGCCATATCAGACAACGGCACCTCAGCCTGATAAACCTGCGATCGTCGTAGGGCAGTTGCAGTAATCGTCACAATTTCGACAGAGCCTCGATATGCTTCCTCTATAAAACACAAAATTGCCCCAACGAAGTTTAAGAATCCGTAACCTCAGTGCATGCTGACAGAAATTGCCGACGCCTGAAAGTCTTTGCACCCTTTGCCCTCAGAAAGTTTTGAATTTTGAATTTTGAATTCCGCCCAAATGCCCCCAATCCCTCACCTTGCTTATGTTGCCTTCGACGTGGTGCCTGCGCCCAAGGGGGCAGCCATTCACATTCAAGCCTTTTTGCAGGGACTCGCTCAAACCTTTGGCCACGTCACCCTAATGACCGTGGCCCCCAAGCACCCCACGCCCGCTGTGGCGGTGCCGTGGCCTGGGGTGACCGCCGTGGCCCTGCCTGCCCGGGGGGCAACCCTGATTCACCGAGTGATGGACTTTCGCCAGCAGCTTTACGCCCAGCTTGCTGCACAGCCACGATTTGACCTAATTCACATTCGCTCGATTTATGAGGGGTTGCCCATTGCTCGCGAAAAGGCGCGCTGGTGCGATCGCCTTGTGTTTGAGGTCAACGGCCTGCCCTCCATTGAGTTGAAATACCGCTATCCCGATGTCGAAGACGATGATGAGTTGCTGAAAAAGCTGATCGCTCAGGAACGGATCTGTTGCGCGGCTGCCGATCGCATCATTACGCCCAGCCCAGTCACCCGTGATTATTTGATGCAGCGCGGCGTTGCCCCCGAAAAAATAACAATGATTCCCAACGGGGTAGATCTGGCGACCTTTACCTATCAGCCGCCGCGTCCCTTTCAGCCCGAGCAGGATGATGCCTTTGATGTGCTGTATTTTGGCACTTTGTCGAGCTGGCAAGGGGTGAATCTGCTGGTGCGGGCGATCGCGATGGTGCAGCCCCAACTGCCTGCCCGCCTGACCCTGATTGGCCCTGCCAGCAAGGGGCAGCGCGTCGCGCTGGCAAAGCTCGCCAAAAAGTTAGGCGTGGGCGATCGCGTCTATCTCTGCGACCCCACCACCCAGGCCGATTTGGTGGCCCACCTCCACCGTAGCCACTGCACCGTTGCGCCCCTCACGCCCTGCGATCGCAACCTTGTGCAGGGCTGCTGTCCCCTCAAGGTGCTGGAGGGCATGGCCGCCGGAACACCCGTCATTGCCAGCGATCTGCCCGTTGTCCACGCGATCGCCACGCCAGAGCAGCACTATTTGCCGGTTAAACCGGGTGCGGTCAGCGCGATCGCCGAAGCCCTGATCGCCCTCAGCCAAGCC
>JACYME010000035.1 GCA_015272155.1 Leptolyngbyaceae cyanobacterium T60_A2020_046 | reverse complement strand
TGTATTCCTGTGGGGACGAGTCCTAGATGGTCTACTCCAAAGACCAAACCCCTACAGTATGAGCCTCGGGGAGGGGAAGGCCGCTGGCAACGAATCGGTCTTGCGCAATCGAGGACTTATCCCGAACTCAGGTAATTCAGGTTCAGGCTCAACCGTGCAGCACCCATGCAGGGCGTGGCGGTTCATCGCTCCAAGGACACAGCGGTTTGTTAACGGCCTCAGTGGATTGCCGGGTCAGAGGATACCGCAGGTGAACCAGAGCCCTTGGGGCTGGCATCCCGGAATGCCGGAAGGCTGCGATCGCGCGGCTTTCTCTGCGCAGAAAAGCAGCCCCCCGGCGTGGCATTTCCCCATTTCGCGGCATGAGTCCGCTGACGGGTTCTGGAATTCTGGCCACAACACAAAAGGGGCGCTGCATAATTGCAGCGCCCCTTTTTCATCGACTTTGAGATGCTTTGACGAACTACGACACAACAAAGGCCACGGCAACTACCCCAGCAACCAGTGCAGCGGCGATCGCGCCCAGAATGATGTAGTTGCGCTTTTCGGTAGCAGTGGGAGGCTCGGCCTCATACATCTTTGGCTCAACGGCAAAGTTGTTTAACCGGCCACCATCTTCGACTGTATAGCGCATTATTGTGTCCTTCAAAATTACGACAACCTTAGCGAAACCTTAGCAAGAATTGAACGCAATCCTCAATGTTTCGCAATATTGTCTTAATGATCTGTTGAGTGAACAATCTAGCGGATTCGGGCAACACCTTTAGACATCAGTGATTCGCCCGGTCAGCGGAGAACTCGCGATCGCCTGCCCCTGAATGGGGATTCGCCCCGCCAGATAGGCGAGTCGGCCTGCTTCGGTGGCAAGGCCCATAGCGCGCCCCATCGCCACCGGGTTTTCAGCCTTTGCGATCGCAGTATTAATCAACAGCGCCGCTGCCCCCATCTCCATCGCCGCCGCCGCTTCACTCGGCGCACCAATGCCCGCATCCACCACCACCGGCACCGTCGCATTCTCAATGATGATCTGAATATTGGCAGCATTGCGAATGCCTTGCCCAGAGCCAATAGGAGAGCCTAGAGGCATAACCGTGGCGCATCCCACCTCTTCTAACCGCTTTGCCAACAGCGGATCAGAATTGATGTAGGGTAACACCGCAAACCCCTCTTTGACCAGTTGCTCCGCTGCTTCGAGGGTGCCGATGGGGTCAGGCAGCAAATATTTTGAGTCGGGGATGACTTCTAGCTTCACGAAATTGTTGTCTTCTTGGCCCAGCAGTTTCGCCATTTCGCGCCCAAGGCGAGCCACGCGAATCGCCTCCTCTGCGGTCTTGCAGCCAGCGGTGTTGGGCAACATCCACACCCGTTGCCAATCGAGGGCTTCGGCCAAGCCCTCATGGCCGGGGGCATTGGTCTGCACCCGGCGAACGGCCACGGTGACAATTTCGCAGCCGCTGGCGGCGATCGCCTGACGCATCACGTCAAAGTTGCTGTACTTGCCGCTACCCGTCATGAGGCGCGAGCGAAAGGTGCGGCCCGCAATGGTGAGCGGCGCATCCTGGGGTTGACCCAGGTTATTCGAGGGATTGGAGACGGTGCGATCAAGGGTGTGCATGGGTGATTGAGGTGCTGAAAATACAAGGGGAGTAGAGGAAGTCGGGCGCGATCGCTGAAATCGCTCCCAGGAAAACGCAGCTAGGAGCGGATCGGGCTGGCCCATGACGGCATCGGCAATCAGCGCAGCGGTGATGGGCGTTAGCAAAATGCCGTTGCGATAGTGGCCTGTCGCCAGGGTAAGGTTGGCGCATGGCCCCGGCCCTAGAATAGGCATTTCGTCAGGCGTGCCCGGTCGAAAGCCCCACCAACACTCCTGCACCGGAAAATCTTGCAGGGCGGGATAGAGATGGCTGGCTTTCTGAAAGAGGTGCGTCAACCCCTTGGGCGTGTTGCCGGGAGTAAAGCCGACGGGCTCGCTCGTTGCCCCCAGCACAATGCGCCCGCTGCGGCGCGGCACGATGTAGATATTCTCCCCAAAAAGAACGCGCCGCAGGGGCTGGGCGTGGGGATAGCCGGGGGGCACTTGCACCGCTGCCATTTGCCCCTTGATGGGGACGACGGGAACGGGCAGCAAATCGTTGGCCCAGGCTCCGGTCGCCAGCACATAGTGCCCCGCCTGAAACTCACCCGCCGTTGTCTGGAGGCGCTGAATCCGGCTCTGGTCCTGTTGAAGCCTTTGCTGAAAGCTTTGCACCGTGACGCCTTCTTCTAGGCGAACTCCGGCTTCCTGAGCTGCCACACGCAGGGCGTGGGTCATGGCGCGGTTATCGACCTGGCCCTCGTCGGGGTGCCACCATGCGCCCGCCACGTCGTCGGCCAACCCGGCTTGGTAGGCTGCGATCGCGCCGGGTTCTAGCCACTGGGCCGAGGGGGTGGGGGCTTTCGCCGCATCTGGAGAAAAGCGGGGCGCTAAAATTCCGCTCGGCCAGTAGCCAATCTCTTTACCCGTCAAGGTTTCGAGCTTATTCGCCCAATCCCCATAGGCCGCGAGGCTGCGATCGCACAGATCTCGAAACGGCCCCGGTGGAATGCCCTCTGCCCCCGGAGCCAACATCCCCGCTGCCACATGGCTGGCCGCCTCAGCAAAGTCACGGCTGAGTACCGTGACCGTCGCGCCGCGCTGGCGCAAGGTGAGCGCGATCGCGAGCCCAATCGCCCCTCCTCCCACTATCAGGACATCTGCTGTCCCCGTCATGACCCCTTCCCTTTCCTGCTGCATGGTTCACGAAGGCCAAGGCACTGGAGCCAGTTTCTCTGACCCTGGCCTAGACTCAAACACCGAGATGATGCGCGATCGCGTTGACCACGGACTATCTGCCGTAGACCATCGACCGCTCTAGCGGGCAACCTAGCGATCGCGCCGATCGATCCCCCAATGAGGCAAAGGAAACCAACGCCACCGCGATCGCCGCGATCCCTCAATGCTCTATTGTCAGCCTAGCTCACCACAACGCCGGAATTGGGGCCTGAGGAGTTGCCGGAGCTGCCGGAGTCGGATCCGCCGGAGGCTGTTGGTTTTGATTGCCTTGGGTGGACTGCGCTTCATCCGCAGTATCGGTGGATGTGTCGGTGTCCGTTGGGGCGACCTGCGTCGGGTCACTGGTTGCCGAAGATTGCCGCTGCACGTTTTGCCCTGCTTGCTCCAAGGGCGTCAGGTTAGATGCCGCCGCCGGATTCGCCGATACCGAGCGCGCCCCGCGCTCCGCCTGACCCACGAGCCCTTGGCTACTACCCATGCTGTGTAGGAACATGACCGCCATTGCAGCAACGATCGCACTCACCAGATATCGGATCATGACAAACTCCCCTTATCCCCTGGGTTACGGCGTCCAGCGGGCATTGCCTTTATCATACTGACCCCCTGCAAAACCGCAGCATTTCCGCCAATTTGCGGCATCTTGCCCCAATCAGCGAGCTAACGCGATCGCCTGCGATCGCGATTAAGGCTCATCTGGCGACCATTGGCACTGGGTTCCCTGCCCCCAAAACCCGTCGTACTTTGTAACGCACACATCCCCCAGAACCTGGGTTTGGCAGGCCAACCGCAGCGATCGCGTCGGATTATGGGGCGGCAGCGATCGCCGGGCGCGATCGCGCCAATTCACCTCCGATACCGGCCCTTCCACCGCCACCGCACACGTCCCACACGTCCCAATGCCCCGGCAGTTAATCACCTTAGCCTGGCCGTTGTGAACCTCCACCCCGTGGGCCACCAACACCCGCCGCAAATTTGCCCCCCGCTCACACGCAATCGTCTTCCCCTGCGCCCGAATTACCGGCATCACACATTCCTCCGTTTCAACACGTCCTCACGCTCCCACCCTGCCACCTCCAAGCACTCCCGCTCTCTTATCTTCATTCCCCCAGAGATGGCAACGACCTCGGTAATATAGTCCAATAGCGCTCATACTCCCCAGCCCAGGCTGCCATGAAATTCCGGGGATCATCTTTTCGCGATCGCGACCCAGCGGCGCTTGCTATCCCTTCCGGTTCACCTCCATCACCCCTTAGACCATGACCGCAACTGCTGACCCTGCCGCTCGTCCGACAGTGTGGATTTACGATACAACCCTGCGCGACGGAGCCCAACGCGAAGGCTTGGCCCTCTCCATCGAAGACAAACTTCGCATCGCCCACAAACTGGACGAACTCGGCATTCCCTTCATTGAGGGCGGCTGGCCTGGGGCAAACCCCAAGGACGTGCAATTCTTCTGGCAGCTCAAAGAAGACCCCCTAAAACAGGCGGAGGTCGTGGCCTTTTGCTCCACCCGACGACCGGGCAAATCTGCCGCCACCGACCCCATGCTGCAACCGATTCTGGCCGCTGGCACCCGATGGATCACCGTCTTCGGAAAATCCTGGGATCTCCACGTCACCGACGGCCTACAAACCACCCTGGCCGAAAATCGCGCCATGATCGAGGACACGATCGCCTTCTTACGCGAACAGGGTCGCCGCGTCATCTACGACGCTGAACATTGGTTTGACGGCTACAAAGCCAACCCAGACTACGCTTTGCAAACCTTAGAGTCTGCGGTCACCGCCGGGGCTGAGTGGCTGGTGCTGTGTGACACCAACGGCGGCACCCTGCCCCACGAAATCAGCGCCATTGTGCGCGACGTGGCGACGTGGCTGGGCGACGCTGCGATCGCCAACCCACCCCAGATCGGCATCCATACCCACAACGACGCTGGCACCGCCGTTGCCAACGCGATCGCCGCCGTCATTGAAGGGGCCACGATGGTACAAGGCACCATAAACGGCTATGGCGAACGCTGTGGCAACGCCAACCTCTGCTCGGTGATCCCCAACGTGCAGCTCAAACTCGGCCAGCCTTGCATTCAGCCCGAGCAACTCGCCACCTTGGCCGAAACCAGCCGCTTTGTCAGCGAAGTGGTCAACCTCGCCCCCGACGACCACGCCCCCTTCGTGGGGTTGTCGGCCTTTGCCCATAAGGGCGGTATCCACGTCAGCGCCGTTGAGCGCAACGCCCAAACCTACGAGCACATTGTCCCAGAGGTTGTGGGTAACCGTCGCCGCATCGTCGTTTCTGAGCAGGCGGGGTTGAGCAACATTCTGGCCAAAGCCCGCAGCTATGGCATTGAGCTTGATAAGCAAGACCCCACCTCGCGCCAGTTGCTCAGTCGCCTCAAAACCCTTGAAAACGAGGGCTACCAGTTTGAGGCGGCAGAAGCCAGCTTTGAACTGCTGATGCGGGAAGCCCTGGGGCAGCGGCCTCAATTCTTTGAGGTGCATGGCTTCCATATCAACTGTGACGGCGCGCCTAAGGCGGAGGGCTGGGGCAGTGACTCCCTGGCAACGGTGAAGGTGCGGGTAAACGATCGCAACATTTTGGAAGCTGCCGAGGGTAATGGCCCGGTTTCAGCCCTGGACGCAGCGCTGCGCAAAGCCCTGGTGAACTTTTATCCCGCGATCGCTCAGTTCCACCTGACGGACTATAAGGTACGCATCCTCGACGGTCGAGCCGGAACCTCCGCCAAAACCCGCGTGCTCATCGAGTCCAGCGACGGACACCAGCGCTGGACCACAGTCGGCGTTTCCTTCAATATCATCGAAGCCTCCTATCAGGCAGTGATCGAAGGCTTGGAGTATGGCCTCATGTTGCAGGAAACTCCCGTACAGCCCCCGGCCCTCAGCAATCCTGATGAGGCACCCTGCGGCTTGTAAATGAGGGGTGGGCGATCGCTCGCCGCCCCTGAAGATCCCTTGACAAAACTCAGCAAAACTTTGCATCCCTCAGAGAATTTAGGCATCTTGAAGGGATTCTGGGATTAATAGGGCATGGATCCCTCTGTTGCTGCCGCACCTCATGTCTCTGCAAACATTTCCCCTTGATGTGCTTCAGAAGGTCAGCCTGCATATTCGGTCGCAGCTTGTCATCCCTGCTTCAGAACGGCAGCCCCCGGCAAACTCCTTTGGAGCTGCGGCAGACGACTTTCCAGAACCCCACTCCCTCGACACCCTGGGGGATCTGTTTCGAGTGGGGGGCTTTGCCGAAGACAGCCTGCCCGCCCCCAACGCCGAGGGGCGCTGGTTTATCAGCACGTTGGATCCCGCCGCCGCCCTAGGCAAATTACCGGGCCTCGAACTTAAGCCCGGCGTGCGGCTGGTCACCTATCTCCAGTGCCGCCCCGAGGGCAGCTTGGGCGTGACCTGGGCCTTGCCCGACCTAATGAGCACCACCGCCTACCTCGAAGCTGCACTGGAATCTGCCGGAAACGGACAGATTCCGCCCCATCCGCGCGGCGCACTTGGCCACGTCATGGACGGCATTCGCGGCAACCACAGCCCCGCCTCATTTATCGCCGCTTCCCTGCTCATCCGCGAACTGAAGGAACTCGGTCGCACGGGTCGCCTGCGGCGCTGGCATCACCATCGCCTGATTGGCAGCGAACCAACCCAGTATCTGTGGCAGTGGCGCAGTAAGCCCCCCAAGGACTGGTCGGCCAAGGTCAAAGTTTTAGAAGACCAGTCCGTGTTCGTGGAGTTTTTTAGCTGCCGTGTTGCGCCACCGATCGCCCTTTTTCGACACCTTGATCGCTATTCTCCCCAGTCCTATCGACCCCAATCGACGGATCAGGTCATCGCAGTCTTAGAAACGGGCACCGCCACACTCCCTTCCACGGGCTAAGGCACGCCTGCAAAGATTCGCGCGAGCCAGAGCCTACGCCCCAAAGGAAAGCTTAAGCTCTCGCCCCTGGGTCAAAAGATCCCCTAGGCTACAACGGGGTGCGATCGCGCAGGCCAATGATCTTGCTGGACATCCGCGATCGCCCATTCCTGGCCAAGTCGTCTTCGATGGGCAATATCGTGGTGTTTTCTAGGTGCCACGCCCTCCCTGCCATCGCGCCTTGGCCCGTTGTTGTGCCCTGGTCAACTCCGATGACTACTCCCCACGTCGAGATTTATCCCACCCACGATGCCTTGGTGGCGCGATCGCGCGACCTCGTGGCCGAACGCATCACCGCTGCTATCCGCGATCGCGGGCGCTGCTTCATCGCCCTGGCAGGGGGCAGCACCCCAAAACCGCTCTACGCCGCCCTGGCCACCGCCGATCTGCCCTGGCAACAGCTCTACATTTTTTGGGGGGACGAGCGCTATGTTCCCATTACCCACCCCGACAGCAACGCAGGCATGGCCAAAGCCGCCTGGCTTGATCAGGTGCCCATTCCACCGGATCAAATTTTTCCGGTGCCCACCAGTGCCGCCGATCCCCAAGTTACGGCCAAAACCTACGAAACGATGCTGAAGCAAGCCTTTGGCACCGCAGAAGATTTCCCCAGCTTCGACATCATTCTGCTAGGCATGGGCGACGACGGCCACACCGCCTCGCTCTTTCCCCACACCGCTGCGCTATCGGTGCGCGATCGCGGCGTCACCGTCGGCCAAAAGGATGCTGACCCGCGCATCACTTTCACCGTGCCGCTCATCAACCACAGCCGTTGTGTCCTGTTCTTGGTGTCTGGTGCTAGCAAGCAGGCGGCCCTCACCCAGGTGTTTTCCCCCGAGGGAGATGCTGCGACCTATCCCTCACGGCTGATTGCCCCGGCGGGCGAGCTGTGGTGGTTGTTGGATCATGGGGCAGGTGAACCCTTGCGCGATCGCCCCGGCGTCCTCTGGGTTTAATCCCAACCTGAGTTCGGGTTAAGTCCTCAATTGCGTAAGACCGATTCGTTGCCAGAGGCTTTTCCCGCCTCGGAGAGGCCCGGGGTGGATTCGCCGCTGGGTTTCACCCACCCTATCCTGCGGACACCCCTCCCCGAGATAGGAAAAGACGGGTCAATGGCTTACCCCGAACTGCCGTTAATCCCACCTCCGCTCTCCAGAGCTTTAACCCATGCGGGCGATCGCCCCTCCCCTCCGCGCCCCGGCACGAATCATCTCGATTCTTTTCACAGTTTCAGCATTGTGCAAACTGCTGTAGTAGGTTTGGTACGGTGAGCGCAGCCGTCATTTATGATGGTCGCAGTATAAAGGAACAGTTCATGATTGTTTGCCCGAACTGTAACCATGAAAACCCGAATGGGGCGGTTCAGTGCGAAGCGTGCTACACACCGCTGCCCACACTGCGCACCTGTCCAGGCTGCGGCGCGTCCGTCCAGTCTGACGCGAGTTTTTGCGGTCAGTGTGGGTTTGACTTGAGAACTCTCGATCCGAGTGGGACGGCGACGCCCCAGCCCGATGTGCCCATCCCGGCAGCGCCCGAGCCCACCCCGGCAGCGGCGATCGCCACCGCCGAAGTTGCCATTCCAGAATTACCCCCGCCCGATCCCCTCATCATGCCCGAGCCGATTGAGGCCGAGCCCGCCCTCACGAGCCCCAATCTCGACGAGGAAGCCGAAGTTTCGGCAGAACCGGAGCCTGTCCACTCTCCAAAACCCGCTCAGCCAGACCCAACGATGAACCCGGCAACGGCAGCAGCGATCGCCCCGCCACTCCCAGCCCCAGAAGCCTCGCTCATCGGAACAACCCAGCTCCAGGTCAACCAGGCGCAGTTGCTCCACATTCAGACCAACACGACGATCGACCTGCCCCCCCACCTGCCCCTGATTCGCATTGGCAAGCCCAACGATCGCGTTCCCCCTGATATTGATGTGTCTGGGTTTCCTAACTCCGAGATTGTGTCGCGAATTCATGCCTGCCTGCGCGTTGAAGGCGATGTCCACTATATTGAGGATGTCGGGAGTTCCAACGGCACCTACGTCAACAACATGCCGCTTCCTGCAGGCAATCGTCACCGCCTCAGGATCGGCGATCGCATCGCATTAGGAAAAGGCGATAAAGTCACCTTCATTTTTCAGTCTGCTTAGCTATCCTTGACGCTGGGTCGAAGATCTGCCGTTTGACCGTCAACACCCTGGCATTGGGTTGAGTAATGTGATTACCCTTTCGCTTTTGCATCCGTTGAATAAGACCCCAGTTCAGCACTGGAGCTTTGAGGAAGAGCCGATCATTCGCATCGGGCGCTCCACAGACAATCACGTCGTCCTGTATAGCGCTGTCGTTTCCCGCCACCATGTCGAGCTTCGCCAGGGCGAAATCGGCTGGGAAATTGTCAACTTGGGCACCAATGGCACCTACTTAGAGGGTAAGCGCGTAGATCAAGTGCCAGTTAAAGACGGCATCATTATTCGACTAGCCCGCTCTGGCCCCAATATTCAAATTCACACCGGGGCCAACAGTCGCGAAACCATGCGCGCCCTGATGCGGCTCAAGGCCGAGAGTACGCCAACCCATGTCCCAGAAGCCGGTTCTGCCAGTGCGTTCTCTAAGTACACTGAGATTCACGAAGACGAAGACCCCCTCGAACCGTCACCCGTTACAGGAGTTTCCCCAGACGAAGATACGCCCACATCTGGAAAAAGCGCCCAGCCTGACTAAAAAAAGCGCACCCTACGGGGTTACTGGGCCGTCTATGGGCTTCCCAAGGGCGATCGCGGCTCCGCTATGCCCTGTCCCTTACCGCAACTGAGACACCACCATGAGCAAAGGGGATCAGGTCTATGTAATGCGAGAGGTCGCAGGCGTCCCGGGAATCTATGAACATCACGGCATCGACTGCGGCGACGGCAGCATCATCCACTATCGAAAAACGGAGGACGCGATCGTTACCCAAACGTCCCTCGCAACCTTTTCCCGAGGGAATCGCGTTTTTATCAAGCAACAGCCCGTTTCATACTTGCCCGACATTGTGGTGCAGCGAGCCCAAAGCCGCATCGGCGAACGGCGCTATGACTTGCTCACCAACAACTGCGAGCACTTTGCCACTTGGTGCAAAACCGGACAAAGCCGCAGCGACCAACTGGCAAGATTTGGCTTGAATCTCGATCGCTTCCGCCTTGCAGAGGTGCGTCAACTGATCGACCAAACCGCCCACGATCGCTCGCCGGAAGCCGCGATCGCTCTCTTTCAGCGAGCCTTGGGCGACATCGCCACCGCCCACGCCAGCCTCAAAACCCAGTATCAGCAAGCCCAGCACGATCAAGACACCTGGCACCGCGTCGCCGAAGCCGCCCTCAAACAGGGTCGCGAAGATCTTGCCCGGGCCGCGCTCCATCGCAAGGGAGAAGCCAAGCAACGCCGCGATCGCCTCACCACGCAACTGTCGGAACTCGTCGAAATCCAGCTCAACCTAGAGCGCAGCCGCCAGTGGGCTGCTCAACACAATCCCTAATTCCTACCTTCCAGGAGACGGGGCATCATTCCCCAGCGGTAAAGGGCGCTGTCAACGTTTTGAGGCATCAGGTCTGGCAGTCACCCGTCCGATGAGGATCAGGCTGCAAGCCAGCTTGCTCCGATGCTGTGGAGTCGAAAAAGACTCAGAGTCTGGAGCAAATTGACCAAAGCTCTCGGATTACCCCATCCCCCGGCAGAACTCGAAAACCTTCGATATCCGTCATTCAAGCCGTCAATTCTTCAAAGCGATAGACCACAATGCCCGTTGTGGGATGGTTATCCATCGCCACGTAGCCCGATCGCAACATTTCCTTCAGCAGGACTTCAACCTCTTCAAACCCCATCCCCGTTTCCATCACGCCCTGGGTCACAGAAAGTTGCCCCCCATGACGCTGGGCCGCTTGGAGCAATTTCACCATTTTTTCATCCCGTGAAGGTGCCTTAACCACTTCAGTTTCCGCAACTGGCACCCCGTTCAAATCTGGAAATTGCGACGCCCGCCTTGCCCAGAGTCGGTACTGACGCTCTTCTGCCATGCCCGGCACAAAAAGCAAATCAACAAACTGCCCGACCCCAAATAATCCCCACGTCAAGAACCAGATAATGCCCGTCACAATCTTGCCGTTGTAGATGCGATGCAGACCAGAGAAGCCAAGGAAGCACGCAGCCCACAGCAGATAGGAGATGGCGACACGATTTTGCTCAGCGGAGTCACGCATGGGGTTTGCTCCTGAGGGAAGGGGACATTTTTCCCAATTGTAGAAACGCGATTGAAAAGGAGAAATAGGGACTTCTTCACCTCAGAGTTGGCTAAATCGTTCGGAGAACCCAACCCTAGCAAGGCCGAACTTTCCAAATTGCGCTCTGTCTGCTGCCTATCGGGAGCGCGGGCGGCTATAACGGTAACAGGGTCGGGAGGGTGCTGTGGCATCAAAGCTGCCTATGGCTCAGGATCAGAGGTCTAACCCTCGGAGTGTTACAGATTGTTATGAGAACGGTTTTGGCACACTCCGAGGGTTGTTGCACTGGCGCACCCATCGTGATCTCAGGGGCTGAACAAGCTCTCGGTTGCACGGTGAACCCGCGATCGCCCCTGAGCCTGTCTCCCCCCTGTCTCCAAACCCTGCCCTAACGTAACCTGCCAGAGCATCGTCCGCTGGATTCCTCCAATCCGCGATCGCGGGACGCCCCCCCGTCCTCCCCCGCTACAGCCTGAATCCCCCTCGCTCAGCTTGACTGCCCATGATGCGGCCATCCCTTTCTGCGTTACCCAAACCGACCGCCCAGCGACCCGATCCGTGGCTAGCCGTCAACTATTCCATGCTGATGCCGGGTCTGGGGCAAGTCTACAGCGGCCACAGACTCAAGGGTGGCGTCATGATTGGGGGAACGATCGCGCTCATCAGCTATGCGGTGTGGGCCATTTTTGGGGCGACGGGCAACACTGTAACTGGGCTCTGGACGATCGCGCTCACCGCCACCCTCTACGGGTTTGGCATTCTCGACGCCTATCGCAGCACCCAACCTGACTATCGCCAGCGCATCAGCATTCCCAAGGAGCCACAAAATGCGTGGTACGGTGTGTTTTTGTCCCAGGTATTACCGGGGTTAGGGCAGGTGTATGGCGATCACGCAGTGCTGGGCGGCGTTTTGCTTGTCGCAGGGGTAGGTACTGCTTGGCTAGCCAATGACTATCCACAGCTTTTGCCGATCGCGGCTTGTATCTGGGCGATGGGGTGCTATCACGCTTACCTCATTTCTCCCCAAGCCAGTCGTGGCGGGCGAGGGGCGATCGCGCTACTCGTGCTGGGAGTTTTTATCCTGCGATTGTCGGTGGGCTCTGTGCCCGGGTGGATCAAGCAAGCGGTGGAACAGTGCATTGTGCCCAGCGAGTCGATGCTGCCAACATTGCAGGTTGGCGATCGCCTGTTTGTGACGCGCCAGGTGCGCTATCAGCCCAGTGTGGGCGAGATTGTGGTCTTTTTGGCACCGCCCGCTGCCCAGGGGGAAAATCCGCGCCGCGATCGCCCCACCCTCTTTGTCAAGCGCGTCATCGGCCTGCCGGGACAACAGGTGCAAATCACCAACGGGCGAGTCTATATCAACCGCCAACCCCTCAACGAACCCTATATCCAAGCACCCCCAGCCTATGAATGGGGGCCAGCGGTCATCCCCGCCGAGAGCTATATGGTGCTGGGCGATAACCGCAACGCCAGCAGCGATTCCCACGTGTGGGGGTTTGTCCCCGCTCAAAACCTGCTGGGGCCAGCCTACAAAATTTATTGGCCGCCCAGCCGTATTCAGCCCCTAGAGGGGGGCATCAATTGATGTTGAAACGCTGACCCGGAGGGGAGTGCCGCGCCCGCCTCCACAACAATGATAGGGGCGGCAACCCAGCCGTGATGGGGCGCTGCACTTGACGTGATGACAGCCCCCAGGACTTGGCTAATCCATCATGGACAGGGAACTGAAAGCCCGGAGCAAACTCCGCGTGCTGTCTTCATCCCATGAGTCAAATTAGGCTGAGGCGATGGAGTTGGGCTTCAACCAGGGGGCTGAGTTGCGCATCCAAATCAGCGCGATCGCGAAACAGCACCCGCCGCTCGGCGGGCACCTCAAAGGGGAACTGCCCCACCAAATCGGGGCGATCGCACTGGGCCAAAATGATCTGCTCTAACCGCTTGCATTGCAGGGCGTAGCCCAGTTCCACACAAACACTAGGGCTAGGCAGCAGACGAGGCGGTGTCCCCGGTAATTGCGCCACCGAGGTACCATCGGCAATAACCAACAGCGACTGGCGCAGCTTTCGCAGGCCAGGACTATTGCGGCGCAGGGCTCCCTCCCCACCACGGTGGGATTCTTCAAGAGTCAGGGGCAGGCGCGATCGCGCATTCACCGCTTTCAAAATGGCCTGCAACGATTCCCGCAGCAGCGCACTAGATTCAGCAAAATCCGTCTGATAGCACAGAAAAATTGTCGGGTCGAGCTGGGCCAGGGTTTCCTGCTTCGTGAAATAAATTTCATGGCTGAGCAGATCAATATTTGAGATGGCGTAGCTGCCGCTGCCCTCAATGTAAAATTCCACCACTTCGCCCGCTAGGTAGCGCTGAAACCACTTGGCCTGACGCACCGCCTCACTATCGTCCAAAAAATCGGCACGCAGCCCCGATTTTAGGAGGCTATTGCGGCTGAGGCGCAAGTCGTGGGATCGTTTTTCCAACTCTGCCACGGGCTCATACTGGTCGAGATACCAGGCTTTGAGGGCAATGATCGCCATCGGGAAATCAACCTCGATCAATGGCTCCAAGGGTAAGGAACCGAAGTCTGCTTCCTGATTGTGGCGCAAAGGTTCACCTCGGTCACGCCTTTGCGAAATTTAACAGCGAATTGTGCCGCATCCACCGTACACCCTTGCCCCAAACCGAGCCGATTGAGGCACCAAGCCTCACCCTTTCAGCCCCCAACCTCAACCCTCAAAACCCTAGCGGATCAATAGTTTGGGGATTTCCATTCTAGGTCTTGACTAGTGCTCCTTGCGCCACAGGCAGACTCAGCCGTGTGCGCTGCACAGCCCACCGCCTCACAACGACGGATGACAGCATCCAGAAATTGCTCGTAGCATGGACATATTCAGTGTTGCCCCTTCACCCCTATGGCGACGAAACAAACCTTTCGCAGCTTTGCAGAACTCATTGCGGCGAGCGATCGCCCGGTTTTGGTGGATTTTTACGCCCACTGGTGTGGCCCCTGCCAAATGATGGCCCCGATTTTGGAACAGGTGAACACCCAACTCAAAGGCAAACTCACCGTTGTCAAAATCGACAGCGATCGCTATCCCCACCTTGCATCTCAATATCAGGTGCAGGCACTCCCGACGTTAATGCTGTTTAAGCACGGGCAACCCGTCGATCGCATCGAAGGTGTCCTGCGTGGCGATCAGCTCATTCAGCGACTCCAGCCCCATCTTTGACACGCTCCGATCCGGGAAATCTTGCATGAATGGTTGGCCTTCAAGCATTTTTCCAACAAGCTCCAGGGCTTGCGCTGTGACCTCTATGGCCAGTTATGATGATGACATCCCTGTTTTCTGCGATTGCCCTTGGCCTGTGCTTACCGGCGGGCACAGCGATCGCTACCATTCTCGGTATTCCCAGTGTTGAGGGTCTGGAAATGACATCTGTGCTGGCAGTTCCCAATAGCGCCGAGGCTGAGCTAGCGCATTGGTTGCGCCTCCGCCAACAATCCCCCGACCGCGCGGCGGAAATTGATGCCCTGATCCGCGATCGCTTTGGCGCGGTTCGTACGGTGATGGTGATCGATATGTCTGGGTTTTCGCAACTCACGGAAACCTTCGGCATCATTGCCACGCTACAAGAGATCTATCGCCTGCGGGATCTCAGCATTCCGATGTTGGAGGCCTCTGGGGGCTCCGTCTTTAAAGCCGAGGCTGACAGCCTCTACGCCACCTTCGACTCGCCGGCTGCCGCGATCGCGGCGGCAGATGATCTTCTCACTCTACTGAATGCGGCTGGACTGCACGCCAGCATTGGCATTGGCCATGGCGAGGTGCTGCTGATCGACGATCGCGAGGTATATGGCGCAGAACTCAACCTAGCCTCTCGGCTGGGGGAAGACTTGGCCGCTGCCGATGAAATCCTCATCACCGAAGCGGCATATACGATGCTGCTTCAGTCCAATCCCGAAATACCCGCATCATTTGAGCGGCGCGAGACCACAGCATCCGGGCTTACATTTCCTGTCTACACCCTACAACGCGCTAGGGAGAAGCAAGACGCGCAATCGTCGTCCCAATCGATTTTCGTTTCATCACGTTGACCATCAGCGTTAGGATAAGAACCCCTTCCCTTTTCTCTGCGCAGCATGACCCCCGCTCTCTGTGCGATCGCCCTCGGCAGCAACCTCGGAGACTCTCAACGCACCCTGCGGGAGTCCCTCAGGGTGCTGGGCGACCATCCCAACATTCGGGTAATCAACGACTCGCGCCACTATCAAACGGCCCCGGTTGGCCCACCTCAGCCTGATTTTTTCAACGCCTGCGCCATTCTCGAAACCAGCCTCGCGCCCGAAGAACTGTTGCGCACTCTGTTACGGGTCGAGGCACACTCTGGCCGAGTACGGCGCGAGCGCTGGGGGCCACGCCTGCTCGATTTAGACCTGCTTCTATTTGGGGATTTGGTGCTCACAACCCCAACCCTGCAAATTCCTCACCCGCGCATGCACGAGCGGGCCTTTGTGCTGGTGCCCCTAGCAGAAATCGCCGGAGACTGGGTTGACCCTATTTCGGGCAAAACCATTGCCGCCCTGCGAGAGGGCGTAGATGATGCGGGCGTTGTCTTGGCTTCTTAGTACCGTCTGGCAGAGCAATGTCTACCATTGAGGGACAGAGCGGAGGAGGACACTCCCATGCCACGATTGGCGGCGGCCCCCATCATCTTAACCGCGTTAGAATAGGGCAACCTTGAGACCTTGACTCGACGCCCTAGCACGGCTCAGAGGTCGCGCTACAAGCGCATCATTCTGCAGGCGAGTCGGGGAAAAGCCATGGCCAAATCTCACGGGACTTGGGCACCAGCAAAGACATGAGTCGGCTGTGACAACGGCGCTGGCTTGAGGTGAGTAGCCGGGAGATTTCGGTGGTGGAGCGGCTGCCCGATGCACCCCGCCCAGGAGCGCCAGCCACCTTTAGCTTGGAGCAAATCACGCAACTCCATGCCCTAGCCCGTGCGCCGCCGGAACATTACGGACGCTCCATCAGCCACCGCAGCTCACAGGAACTCGCCGATGAGGTGGGGCGGTCGCTGACCAAAATCGAGTTGAAGCCGTACCAGAGCCGCTACTGGTTCCATTTACGCTTGAAGTCCCTCTCTCAACACTTGCTACTACATACACACAAGTTGTATTTGACCTCATCATCCTCACTTTAGCCCCCTAAGCCCCCCAATTCTGGGGGACTTAGAAGTCCCAGCTCCCTCGAAAGCGGGGGGATGGGGTTCAACTCGGTTCATTGGAGCGATTGACAAGATGTGTGTACTTAGTAGCCCAATCTTGGGATAGGGATTTGAGGGTGATGGCCAATGGGTAAGCTAGTTTACGCCGAACAGCGCTAGATGCATTGTGAGGTTGGCCCGGCATCGGCGATTGAATCGAGTGAATCGAGATCGCAACAGTTGCGATCTCGATTTTCGAGAAAAATCTCTGATTACGTCATTTTTTTACTTGCAGAAATGTAGATTCTCGCAAGTTCCCAAGGCGAAAAAATTCTCATTCTGCCCACTCCTTTAGAGACAGCCAGAAATGGAAAAGTTAATGGAAAAAGAGGGCAATTCGTAACGATTTATCACACGTTCAGTAATTCAGATTCTCTTAATAAATGCGGGGATCGGAGCTGAGATGGGCGTCTTAAACTGCGGCTGAAAATAAAACGCGATCGCGGGCATTGAAGACCAAGAGTTTTTCTCTAGCATGGGGATACGCAACTGATTTGCGTCATCGCTGCGTGAATATCAGAATGCCTGATTCCACTCAGGACACTGCACTCAAGACATAGAGGAAGACAACAGTTCCACAACACAATGGTTGTTTTTCTCGATGTCCATTTTCCTGAAAGATACAATCGCAAATTCCCACTCGGAGCCTATCACCATGATTCGATTGCTGGTCAGCATCTTAGTTTTTGTAATTAACGTAGTTTATCGAAACCGTCCCATTCCCCGTTTCTTTGTCCTAGAAACCGTGGCGCGTGTGCCCTATTTCGCGTATCTTTCTGTGCTGCATCTCTATGAGACATTGGGATGGTGGCGTCGGGCAGATTGGTTGAAGGTTCACTTCGCAGAATCGTGGAACGAACTCCATCATTTGCTGATTATGGAAGCCCTCGGTGGCGACCAGAAATGGTTTGATCGTGTCTTGTCACGTACAGCAGCCTTGCTTTACTACTGGATTATTGTGCTGATTTATGTGGTACATCCTCGCGCGGCGTATCACTTTATGGAAATGGTCGAAGAGCATGCCTATGCCAGCTATGACAAGTTTTTGACGGCCAATGAGGCGGATCTCAAAGCGCAGCCGGCTCCACAAGTCGCGATCGACTACTATCGCGATGGCGACTTGTATATGTTTGATGAATTTCAAACAGCCCATGCCCCTGCGGAGCGCCGCCCCACCATTGACAACCTATATGATGTATTCGTTGCCATTCGGGACGATGAAGCGGAGCACGTAAAAACGATGGTCGCCTGCCAAGGCTCAACAGCTCAACTCACCTTCAAAAGTCCCCATACCCTTGAGCACAAGGTCGTGATGTCTAGCACAGCAGAAGCCCCAAAATCATCAGGCGCGATCGCGCAATCTTGATATCGACTTCCTGGTTTTCCCAGGCACCAAAATCTGCGATAAATGCCAGGGTTTCCAATTGAGTTGATATCGGGTCTACGGGGTTTGCCTTGGTTGAGCAATAAGCAGAGTGATATACCTGGCCTGACCTAATTGAGTTCGCAACTCCTGACCAGCTAAAGCAATGCTTTGGCTGGTTTTTCTGTGGGCTTTTTCGTGCTGTCATTTACCAGGGTGCGGGTTAGCGTCCCTCTGGCAAAATCAACATGGCATCACCAAAGGAATAAAAGCGATAGTTAGCCTGAATGGCGTGGTCATAGAGTTTTAGAAGGCGATCGCGCCCCACCAGCGCGCTCACCAACATCAGCAAGCTTGATCCCGGCAGATGAAAGTTCGTTAATAGCCCATCTACGACCCGCCAACGATAGCCAGGGTAGATGAAAAGGTTGGTTTTGCCTTGATGAGCTTTCAACGTGCCTGACTGAGCTGCGCCCTCCAAAGCGCGAACGACCGTTGTACCAACCGCAATCACCCGCCCTCCTTGAGCCTTAGTTGCGTGAATGCGATCGACGAGGGCGTCGGGAACATCAATCCATTCGGCGTGCATCGTGTGGTTAGTAATGGTTTCGGCCTCAACGGGGCGAAACGTTCCTACGCCTACATGCAGCGTTAGGAACTGGTGCGTAACCCCAACCGTGCCCAGTTGGGCAAAAAGCTCTGGCGTAAAGTGCAGCCCAGCGGTGGGCGCGGCTACGGCACCAAGCCGCTCGGCATAGATGGTTTGGTAGCGATCGGGGGCCACTGTCGAGTCCGTAATGTAGGGCGGGATCGGCATCTGCCCAAGGTTCTGAATAATCTCAAAGAAAGATCGACAGGAAGGCACCGTAAACATCAACAGTCGCCCGTTAGTTTCGGCGTCTGTCTCGATAACCTGAGCGATCAGATCTGGGGCATCTGGATCAGGGCCAAAGTGGACGGTTGCGCCGGGCTTGAGACGACGCCCTGGCTTTACCAAGGCAAGCCACTTGAGGGGAGCTTTTTCTTCCAGGAGCAAGATCTCAACTGCCGCACCCTCGGGTTTATGCCCAAACAAACGAGCGGGCAGGACTTTCGTATTGTTCAAAACGAGGAGATCACCCGGCTGGAGAAGCTTAGGTAGATCGTAAACATGTTGGTGTTGGTGGCTCTGGGGAGAGTCAACCACCAGCAGACGGGCGTGATCTCGGGGTTCAACCGGGTTTTGGGCAATCTGCCCTGGAGGAAGCTCGTAGTGATAGGCGGCGAGGGTTAGGTCTGGATTGGCGCGATCGTCCATAATTCACAATTGGGTAGAACTCCCGGGGTAAGTAGCGGGAGTTTCCTCCTGTCAAAAACAAGGAGAAACTTAACGATAAAAACTGTAGCACCCGTTAGAAGGGCAGCAGATGGATTACATCTATCACCTTGCCAACGCCAGTCTTACCTTGCGAATCGTCGAGCACTTGCTCAAGACAGCTTCCCTGCCGCTGTCGTTTATGACGGTCATTCACCAAATTGACGGCTGGGTTGTGAAAGTCAGGCTTGACGATTCTGTTGATGCCGCTGTCGCAGAAGACTTTCGCGCCTACCTGAATGAGCTGGGCATTGTTCACGAGCCCAACATTCGTCTCCGGATGGCCCTTTGGGGTCTAGAAACGGGGCAGTCTCCCATTGATGTGATGCGTCGTTATCAGGTTGCCGTCGTTTCCCACGGCAGGCCAGATAGCAATGAGATCGAAGCATTTCGGAAGCAGTTTGTCATGGGCTTGGGCTATTGCCCAGAAACCCTTGCCTAGGTCGGTGTCCGCCGGGGTCACTTCAGTTTCTGAATTCTCGCACTCGCCAGATCGGGCGTGGGGATTACCCTAAGGTTCTGTGGCAGAAGTGCCCTGCCCTTGGACGCCACCTTAAATCGTGAATCCGATTACTCCATACCCGAGGCATCGACGCCTAGCCATCGATGATAGTGGGCATTTCACACCGCTCTCTGATAGTCATCTCGGTTCGTTCCCCAAACGACCTACAATTGGGACAGTCCGTAGCTGCTGCGCGATCGCCCCATGAGTGAAGACACGATTTTTGGCAAAATCATTCGTCGCGAAATCCCCGCCGATATTGTCTACGAAGATGATCTCTGCCTCGCCTTCCGAGATATCAGCCCTCAAGCACCGACCCATATCCTTGTAATTCCCAAGCAGCCGATTCCCAGCTTGGCCCAGGCAACTGCTGAAGATGGAGCGCTTTTGGGCCATCTACTGCTCAGCGTTAAGGCGATCGCGGAACAACTTGGGGTTGCAGACAGTGGCTATCGTGTAGTGATCAATACTGGCGAGCATGGCGGGCAAACCGTCTTTCATCTTCACCTACACCTCCTCGCAGGCCGTAACTTGCAATGGCCGCCGGGTTAATGTCTGCGCTGGGAGTCGCGCTTTCCAAGCCCCTCATCCGGCAAGACAACCAGTGACTGCTTCCGAACGCCGTTTAATGGGTCGCAACGCTCTAGCGGCAGCCCTTAAGAAGGCTATCCGGCACATTGCAAAGTATTGCGAAAATAAAAGTTTCCTATCGGCTCTACTCAAATCCTGAATAAGAATCCCTAGTCTAGAAGCACAGGCCGGGTAATCGTACTCATGAGGTTTTTAGCCTCTCATGGTATCGAGCATCCTGTCTGTGATTTTTTGTCCTTTAACTGGCAATCATCACTATGACTTCTACCATTCGTTCCCGCGAAAACGTGGGCACATGGGAACGGTTTTGCCAGTGGGTGACCAGTACCGATAACCGCCTGTACGTAGGCTGGTTTGGCGTGCTGATGATCCCCACGCTGCTGGCCGCAACCATTTGCTTCGTCATCGCCTTCATTGCAGCACCCCCCGTTGATATTGACGGCATCCGCGAGCCCGTCGCTGGCTCTTTGATGTACGGCAACAACATCATCTCCGGTGCAGTTGTGCCCTCCTCCAACGCCATCGGCCTGCACTTCTACCCCATCTGGGAAGCCGCTTCCCTGGATGAGTGGCTGTACAACGGTGGCCCCTACCAGTTCGTCATCTTCCACTTCCTGATCGGCGTCTTCGCCTACATGGGACGTGAATGGGAACTGAGCTACCGTCTGGGCATGCGTCCCTGGATCTGCGTCGCCTACTCCGCCCCCGTTGCGGCAGCCAGCGCCGTATTTCTGATCTACCCCATCGGTCAAGGCTCCTTCTCCGACGGGATGCCCCTGGGTATCTCCGGTACCTTCAACTTCATGTTGGTGTTCCAAGCCGAGCACAACATCCTGATGCACCCCTTCCACATGCTGGGTGTAGCAGCAGTATTCGGCGGCAGCTTGTTCTCCGCGATGCACGGCTCCTTGGTGACCTCCAGCTTGGTGCGTGAAACCACCGAGACTGAGTCCCAGAACTACGGCTACAAGTTTGGCCAGGAAGAAGAGACCTACAACATCGTTGCAGCGCACGGCTACTTCGGTCGTCTCATCTTCCAATATGCGAGCTTCAACAACTCTCGCTCCTTGCACTTCTTCTTGGGTGCATGGCCTGTGATTGGGATTTGGTTCACTGCGCTGGGCATCAGCACGATGGCGTTCAACCTGAACGGGTTCAACTTCAACCAATCCGTGTTGGATTCTCAGGGTCGAGTGATTGGCACCTGGGCGGACGTGATCAACCGCGCCAACCTGGGGATGGAAGTGATGCACGAGCGTAATGCGCACAACTTCCCGCTGGATCTGGCGACGGCTGAAGCTCCCGAAATCGTGGGCTAGGTCACGGGTCTTTGGGTCGCGATCGCCTATCATCCGGCGATCGCGGCTCTGACAGGTCGAGTTTCAAGAAGGGCTGCTCCATCTGGGGTGGTCCTTTTTGCTGTGAAGTGTCTGGGTGAATCCCTGCCTTTAGAGGGGCAGGAACCGGTGCGATCGCCTGCTAGTCTGAAGCAGACGCAACCCAACCGACCCATGACTTCTGCAATTTCGGCTCCTTTGCACGAACAGCGGTATTCCTTGCAGCACGATCGCTGGATTGAGTTACTCAGCCACACGGACAATCTGCTACTGATTCAAGACCTTGATGGCGTGTGCATGGGGCTTGTGAATGATCCCCTTCATCGAAACATTACGACGGACTACGTCGAAGCGACGCAATCCTTTGACGGATCCTTTTATGTGCTGACGAATGGAGAGCATGTCGGGCCGCGCGGGGTGAATGGCATCATTGATCGCGCCTATGGTAGATCCCAAAGCGGTCAGTATTTGCCGGGGTTAGCGGCAGGTGGCGTGCAATGGCAAGATCGCGATGGCGTCGTGAGCCATCCCGGCGTGAGTGAGGCAGAGCTACGGTTTTTGAAACGTGTGCCCGATCGCATTCGCACGGCCCTGTGGGACTTTGCCCAATCCCACGACCTGGATATCGACGCATCGACTTTAGCGGCCTGCATCAACGCCTCCGCCCTCGACAACATTGCCTCACCAACGGCGAACCTGAATACGTTTCATCGCATTTTGGGGCACGATCGCGATCGCTATGTCGCCCTGCAAAAGGCCATGCAAGCTCTGATGGATGCCCTGCTCACTGAAGCCGCAGCCCAGGGGCTCGAGCACTCCTTTTTCGTTCACTATGCGCCGAATCATGGGCGCGGTGCTGATGGAAAAGAACTGATCTGGCTCAGTCAACAGGCCGAATCAGGCACCACTGACTTTCAGTTCATGGTGCGAGGTGCCATCAAAGAGGCTGGGGTACTGGCTCTACTCAATCGCTACTATGCCCAGCGGACGGGGCAGTTTCCTTTAGGCGAAGCCTTTAGCGTGCGGCAGGCTCCCCACGACCACCAGGACTTGCTAGATCTGGTCAAAAAGAACTTTGATCCTGCCCAGATGCCTACCGTGGTCGGGGTTGGCGATACGGTAACCAGCGTGGTGACAGAGGCTGGCGTAGTTAAGCGAGGGGGCAGCGATCGCAATTTCCTGCATCTGGTGCAAGACATCGGTCGTCACTTTGGCACGGGTAATGTGGTGACCTATGTCGATAGCAGCGGCGGGGAACTCAAGAACCGCAAGGCGATTCAACTGACGGATGCGGGCGATCGCGTCCTCGAAGGACCAGGGGATCCCCAGGATCATGACGATCCCCTTACCCTGAACGTGGTGTTTCCCGGTGGGCATCGTCAGTATTGCGCGGCATTTCAGGCAGCGGCGCAGCAGCGATCGCAACGCTGAACGGCGACGAGCCCCACGACAGGGTCGCGAACACGACAAGAACCTTGGGAGAGACCAAGGTTCTTGAACGAGATTGGGGGCATTGTCGAGGAGAAACTCAGGTTCGGTATCAACGCCTTAGCTCACTGTGGATTGGGATCGCTTTCCCCCTGCGATTGGCCCCTCAATCCCAATCGCCAGACACCGCCGCGATCGCTTGCCCATCCCGCGCCGTAACCATAAGTGGCAGGTCATCATTGGCTTCCTGGCGCTCAAACTGCATCAGTTGAATCCCCTGGGTCGTCGGTTCCACAGTCAAGAGGTAAGTATTTTCAACCCAAGCCACATCCACAATGCGGTGGTTGATGAGCCAAACCTCCGCCAGCTCACCCCGGTTAATGGCTGCGCCGCGATCGCCCTCATAACAGCCCCAAATCTCATCTGCGATCGTCCACACCCCACTGAGATAAATCGGTTCCATGCGCGCACTCAGCCCATAGGTGGTGAAGCTGATGATCGACTCCTGCCAAAATTTTTCCGAAAGGCTGCGAAGGGGCTCTTCGTTCAACATGCCCTGATAGCGAGGGTTAGCGGCCAGGGTTTCGGCCTGGAGATCCGCCGCAGGACGTGTCCAATCTGGGAAGTTGGCACACACCTCAAAAGCAACTGTATTCGGAACTGCGGTGTGATCGGGCTCTGCCAAAATCGCGGTCTGCGAAATCGTGGTGGCGCTGCGGCGATTGACGCCTAGGCTCACCGATGCCTTCAACTCTTCTGGGCAGCCCGTCATACTAACCGCACCCACCAGCACGAGCAGTGCTGTCATCCCCCGCCAAACGTGATGCTGTCCCATCCTGATACGTCCCCAAAACGTGATCCCATGCGCGAGTCCTGGGGAATGCCAACGCGAAGATCGCCCCAGTCTGTGGCAGACAGTGGTGTGCGGTTTGCCACAGCCCTCCCCCACCAATGGACTGGATTACTCAAGTCTGGTCTGCAAGCGATATCCATTACACAGCAAGGCTGACTAACGGGCGATCGCTGAGGATTCCGCAGAACAAGCAGTGCGTCCGCATCTTGAGGGCAATCAGGCATCGATGCCACCACCCCAGGCACAAGAAACTCGCTAAATTGCACCACACCCTACAGAGATCATCCCCAACATTCAGAACAACTCCCCAATGAGTCGCGCAAAACCTAGGATGCCTGTATGTCCACACATTCTCGTCTGGCGAGTGATGCTGCACGGGGCAGCGGCGACGAGCAACTTAAAACGATTTCCCGAGAGTGTGGGATACCCTTTAACAATTCAAGTGATTCCTGTGTTAACCCCAGAATAGCGATTTTTTACCGAATTTTGAGCCGGATTTTACGACTTTTGAAGGCTGGTGTTGATCCCGAGCTTGCGAAGCCCAGAATCCATGCCATCGGGCCGTAGGAGCGCTGATTTTGCAACCGTTTCCGGATCATCCAGTCCCCTAGGGCGCGGGCTGTCAGTTCTGGGGAAACAGCTACGGAAATGCCCTATTATCCTCCTAGTGAGGCGTTGGCCTAGGGCAGGAAGAGGAGGATGACAAAAACGTGTCTAGTAACCGGCGGGCTGGGGTTTATTGGTGGTCATTTGGTGACGCTGTTGCGATCGCAGGGGCATCAGGTTCGGATCTTGGATCTTGCCCGCCCCGCTGAGCCTCTCGACGGAGTTCGCTACATTCAAGCCTCGATTGTGGATGCGGATGCCATTGCCGACGCGACGACGGGCGTTGATTGGGTATTCCACCTCGCAGCCAATGCCGGACTCTGGGCCGCGCGCAAGCAAGACTTTTTGACCATTAACCAGACCGGGACGCGGACGGTGATGCAGGCCGCGATCGCGGCGGGCGTTGAGCGAGTAATTCACACCTCCACAGAATCTATCCTCAAGACTGACAAGCGCAAAGTGGGCGAAGGCGAAACCGATGAGTCTATGCAGCTCACCTTTGAGGACATGGTCGGCCCCTATTGTCAGGGCAAGTTTTTGGCTGAGCAGGAAGCCTTGGCTGCGGCGCGGCAAGGGCTGCCGGTGGTGGTGGTGAACCCAACGATCCCCATCGGGCCGGGCGATCGCACCCTGACCCCCCCGTCGCGCATGATCCTGGGGTTCCTCAACGGCCAATATCCCGCGTTCTTGAACAGTACCCTGAACGTCGTGGATGCGCGGGATGTGGCGCTGGGCCATGTGCTAGCGGCAGAACAGGGGCGCGTGGGCGATCGCTACCTATTGGGCAACGCCAACCTCCCGCTAAAGGAGCTTCTCGCACTTTTAGAAGAACTCAGTGGCCTGCCCATGCCCAAGCGCCAAGTGCCCTACTGGTTGGCCTACGGCGTCAGCCTGGTGCAAGAGTTATGGGCCGACTGGGTTACCCATCGCCCACCCGCTGCGCCGTTGACTGGGGTGCGCCTGGCCCGCAGCCCCATGACCTTCAACGCGACCAAAGCCAGAACTGAGCTGGGGTTTACGACGCGCCCGGTGCGTGAATCCTTAGCCGATGCGATCCAAGACTATCGATCGCGGCAGTTGTTGCAGCGCTGACGGTTGGACGAGATCGCCAGTTTCCCTGCACTATCCAGTTTGTGAACTGGTGGCGATGCCAAAAGCCCCGCGATCGCTGTGGCTACAGTAAGGGGGCAGGTCAGTGTTGATCCCGCGATCGTCAGACCAAACCTCAGACTGAATCGACGCCCTGTAAATCGTCCCCTCACAGAGGTTCGTAAAACGATAGGAAACGATCGCTATGGTAATATCTGGGTGTTTTGCAAACCGCAAAGCTACCCGGAAGGTTTGTTCAAAACTCCCATCCTTTAGGAGGCGCAGGCGTGCACAGCCATCCATCTGCCAGCGACCCAGACATGCAACACCACCGCCATCATCATCCTGATCCCATCCGTGTTGGGGTGATTGGCGTGGGTAATATGGGCCAGCACCACACCCGAGTCCTCAGCCGCTTCAAAGATGTTGAGCTAGTCGGGGTTTCTGATGTCAACGTCGAGCTTGGGTTAGACACCGCCGGGAAATATCGCATCCGTTTCTTCGAGTCTTACCACGATTTGATCAACCACGTAGATGCGGTTTGTATTGCCGTCCCCACCCGTTTGCATCACACCGTCGGCATGGAATGTATGCGGGCCAGGGTTCATGTTCTGATCGAAAAGCCCATCGCCGCCAGCATCGCCGAAGCTGAGTCACTGGTAAATGCCGCCGCCGAGACAAACTGCATTCTGCAAGTGGGGCATATCGAGCGTTTTAACCCCGCCTTCCAGGAACTGCATAAAGTCCTCAAAACAGAAGAATTGTTGGCGTTAGAAGCGCGCCGCATGAGCCCCTATTCCAACCGGGCCAACGATGTTTCTGTCGTGCTGGATTTGATGATCCACGACATTGACCTGCTGCTAGAGTTAGCGAACTCTCCGGTGGTGAAGCTGACCGCTAGCGGGAGCCGTTCGGCAAACTCCGGCTACCTCGATTACGTGACAGCGACCTTGGGATTCGCCAATGGGATTGTTGCGACGCTCACCTCCAGCAAGGTGACCCATCGCAAGATCCGCACGATCGCGGCCCACTGCAAAAACTCCCTCACCGAGGCGGATTTCCTGAACAACGAAATTCTGATCAATCGTCAGACCATTGCGAACACTATGACGGATTATGGTCAGGTGCTCTATCGCCAGGACGGCCTCATCGAGAAGGTTCATACCAGCAACATTGAGCCGCTGCATGCTGAATTAGAGCACTTTATCAACTGTGTGCGCGGCGGCGAAAAGCCCTCCGTTGGAGGTGAGCAGGCGCTCAAAGCGCTGCGTCTTGCCAGCCTGATTGAGCAGATGGCCCTGGATGGCAAAGCCTGGCATGGGGCTGATCTGGCTGCTGCGGTGGGGCTCGAAAGTAACGCGATCGCGGTATAGCATCTTAAAGCTGACGTATTGTGTAACCGGACCGGGGAACGCTTTCCCTGGCCCGGTTGGGTTTTACCACCAGGTAGGCGGGTACTCTGGGGACACAGACCAGCAGCCAGCTCCCTGGAACAGACACGCCAATGACCGCAAACTCCATTACCGCAAGAATTTTCATCGTGGGCTGTGGGCGCTCTGGCACCACCCTCCTTCAGTGCCTGATTGCGGCACATTCCCAGATCATTTCTTTCCCTGAGTCCAAGTTTTTTCAATACCTAGTACCGACGGACAAACCCCGGCGGTTGCAGCTTGGCCTCTCGTCGCGTCGCTTTCATGGCTGGATCACACAGTTTTGTGCGGACATGGATCAGCCCCGGCGCGCTGCCATTGGTCAAAATGGCCGCTGCCCATTGGCTGGCAGGCGCGGCAGTTTGTCCGCGAACTGGATGATATTACGCTTCAGTCTGGGCATTCCATCTGGCTAGAGAAAAGTCCCAAACACCTTCACTACATCGATTACATTGAGCGCTATGTGCCTAACGCCAAAATCATTCACCTAGTGCGCAATGGGGCTGATGTGGTGGCGTCGCTCTACGATGCGGCCCGCAAGCGCCCGAAAAAGTGGGCCGCAGAGCACGGCACCATCGATCAGTGCCTTCATCGCTGGACGACGGATATTGAGATGAGTCGCCAGCAGTTAGGTAAGCCCAACTATACCCTGGTGCGCGATGAGTAGATAGTCGAGGATCCAGAAGGGGCTACTTATTTGCATAACTTCGGCACCCAGTTGCATCAACTTCGGCACCCCCTCAGAGGATGAGGGAAAAACGGCATAGATGGGCAGGTCAAATTCATTATGCCGTCTGCGGATAAATCGTGAGAATACTAAAACGACAATTAGGTCATAGCCGGGGTCTCCTGCGGCAGGTCAGCGGGTGAATTGAGGGAACTGGTGAGTTTGCGCATGGATTCGCCCTTGAGGGTAAGGCGCAGAGAATCATGGACAATGCG
>JACYME010000017.1 GCA_015272155.1 Leptolyngbyaceae cyanobacterium T60_A2020_046 | reverse complement strand
ACTCCGCCCGCAACAGCGCCATTTGAGGAAGTTTTGCGCCATTGACTCAAAATGCTGGCAAACTTTCCGCCACTGCTGCCGAAGCTGTGAAGAGCGTGTGATTTGTATGATCAAAGCTGGGGCTTAAGGGCACAAAAAATAAAGGTTAAGTCTGAGTAAATCTTTCCTTAACCTTATGCTGATGCAGACAGGCTGGGGAGCGCATCAGGATTGCAACGACTCTGCATTGCTCATCTCCTAGGAAGAGCAGGCTCTCAATCCCTGCCTCCCTTTTCCGAAAACTGCTAGGAGAGGAGCAGACGGGCTATACCAGTTCTGTACTTTGCCGCGACACTTGGCCCTCACCAATCCGAGGGCATCGATACAGGATGGCAAGAAATATGAAGTCCTGCTAATCACCCGCAATCACGATGACAACTCTGTAAAGGTTCCAGGAATTCTATTTATGGGTAAGCAACCGGACTTGATATAAGTCCTCAATTGCGTAAGACCGATTCGTTGCTAGAGGCTTTCCCCGCCTCGGAAGGGCCCGGGGTGGGGTTGTCGCTGGGTTTCACCCACCCCGTCCTACGGACACCCCTCCCCGGGAGGGGAAAATACGGGCCAATGGCTTAACCCGAACTGACGTTGAGGTAGGACAACCTCTGCCCGTCAGTTGTTTTCTGGTGAAACATTAACCCGATAACCCATCGGTGCCTGCGCCACACACCAGGGCACACACCACCTCATGCTCAGCGGGTTCATAGGCTTTCGCTAACAGCGCCGCAACGGTGGCCGCACCGCTGAGCTCTGCGGCGATACCCAGCTCAAACCAAAGCCATTGAGCGGCAGCGCGCATGTCCTCATCGGTGATGAGTACCACATCGTCCACACAGGCTTGAATGATGTTGAAGTTGATGGCTTCTGTCTTTCGGGGCGCGAGGGTATTCGCCTGGGTGGTCACTTCGGGCAGTTCGACGATATGCCCCGCCCTGAGGCTGTCATGGAGGGTGGGCGCACCGATCGCCTCAATGCCGATCACCCGCAGGCTAGGCCGCAGCGCCTTAGCCGCCAACGCCACACCGCTGATCAATCCCCCACCGCCGATCGCCACCAACAGGGTATTGACCTCGGGCAGGTCTTCTAAGATTTCGAGGGTGAGGGTGCCTTGACCAGCAATCACCTGAGCATCGGCAAAGGGATGGAAGTAGGCGAGGCGATCGCGCTGGGCATGGGCGATCGCGGCTCGGTTTGCATCATCCCATACCGCTCCCTCAATGATGACCGTTGCGCCCCACTGGCGCAGTTTTTCGGCCTTGGCGGGTGGAGTATTGTGGCCGAGGTAAATGGTGGTGGGCACTTGGGCAATCCATCCCGCATAGGCGACCGCCAGTCCATGATTGCCGCCCGATGCCGTCACAATGCCCCGCTGAATTTGCGCTGATGGCAACGACAGCAACTTGTTGATTGCCCCGCGAGCCTTAAACGCCCCGGTCACTTGCAGGCACTCTAACTTCAGCCAGAGTTGGGCGCTGGGGAGCAGTGGAGTTTTGAGGGCCGTTGCCTGGAGGGTCGGCGTCCGACGGAGATGTGCGGCGATGCGCGATCGCGCTGCTTTGATTTCGGCCAGGGTTACAGGGGTATCCATGCCCTACACAACACCCTCTGCCGTCATCGCTTCTGATCGGGCAGTGTCTGCCCCATCCTCAGCCTCAATGGTTTGACACGCCGCCCTCATAAAGCCCACAAACAGAGGATGGGGCAAATTGGGTCGCGACTGAAACTCGGGATGAAACTGACAGGCAATAAAGAACGGATGGTTGGGCAGCTCAATTATTTCAACCAAGCGACCATCAGGCGAACTGCCGCTGACCACATAGCCCGACTCTAAAAAGAGGTTGCGGTAGGCATTGTTGAACTCATAGCGATGGCGGTGCCGCTCATAGATCACTTCCTGTTGGTAGAGCTGGCTCGCCAGGGTATCAGGCTTGAGCCGACAGGGATAGAGCCCCAGCCGCATGGTGCCGCCCAAGTCCACCACGTCGTGCTGCTCAGGCAGCAGGCTGATGACAGGATTCGTCGTTTCTGGATCAATTTCAGAGCTGTTGGCATGTTCCAGGTGGGCCACATTACGCGCCCATTCCACCACCGAGCACTGCATCCCCAAACACAGCCCCAGGAAGGGGATATGGTTTTCGCGCACGTATTGAATGGCCTGGATTTTGCCATCCACACCCCGAGTGCCAAAGCCGCCAGGCACCACAACACCCTGCACGTTGCGGAGGTAAGTTTCGGGGCCGTTGAGTTCGATATCTTCTGAATTGACCCAGCGAATTTTGAGGGCCGATTGGGTCGCGATCGCGGCATGTTGCAGCGATTCCGTCACCGACTTATAGGCATCATTGAGACTGACGTATTTCCCCACAATGGCAATTTCGACCGGTCGTTCCGCCTGCTTCAAGCCATCCACGATCGCCCGCCAGTGGCTCAGATCGGGCTCACGCTGCTCCAAATTAAAGATATTGAGCACCTGATGGGCCAGCCGCTCCTGCTCAACAATCAGCGGCACCTCATAGATACTGCTGGCATCCTGCACCGTGATCACCCGCTCCACAGGAACATCACAGAACTCTGAAATCTTTTCTTTGATAGAAACAGGAAGGGGGCGCTCAGAGCGGCACACTAAAATATCAGGCTGAATGCCGATCGATCGCAACTCTTTCACCGAGTGCTGCGTCGGCTTGGTCTTGACCTCCCCCGCCGAAGCAATCAACGGCACGAGGGTCACATGCATATAAATGACATCGCTGCGGCCCACGTCTTTGCGAAACTGACGAATCGCTTCCAGGAAGGGCAGCGACTCAATATCCCCAACCGTGCCACCAATTTCGGTGATGACGACATCAGGGTTGGTATTGCGCGCCACCCGATGAATGCGCTCTTTAATCTCGTTGGTGATGTGGGGAATCACCTGTACCGTGCCGCCTTGGTAGTCGCCCCGCCGCTCCTTGTTAATCACAGCTTGATAAATGGCCCCGGTGGTGACGCTGTTGAGGCGCGACATCGCCGTGTCGGTAAAGCGCTCGTAATGGCCGAGATCGAGGTCAGTTTCGGCTCCATCCTCAGTGACAAACACCTCCCCATGCTGAAAGGGGCTCATGGTGCCGGGGTCAACGTTGATGTAGGGATCCAGCTTGAGGATGGACACTGAATAGCCGCGAGATTTGAGCAAGCGCCCCAAGCTCGCCGCCACAATGCCCTTGCCAATGCTCGAAACAACGCCACCGGTGACGAATACAAATTTAGCCATAATCCCCGCAACTCAAGACCCGAACCGTATAACCCACTTATTCTGCCACAGCCCTAGAGGCTTCACGGTCTTCTCTGAGGGAACCCGATGGGGGCATGGGCCTATCTTTCTGCAGAGGTTAATTGCAGCCATGTTTGCACTTCGGGCAGATGGCGATCGCGCACGCAGCATCAATAGTTAGGGGTGAGCGTATCTTGGAGGAGTTCATACACCCTTCGGAACGTGCAGGGCGTGGGACTCTAGGCTCAGCTCATTCAGTGCTTTTAGGGTGTTCACTTGTTGTTCACTTAATTGATTAACGGAGTAGTCGTTTTATGTCTCCCGAGTTTCTCCAGATCACCTTCTTGGGAAACACGATCTCAGAGTATTTGCTGGCGATCGCCATTCTTGTGATTGGGTGGCTGGTCGTTGGCTTTATCCGTGGCGTCGTGTGGCAACGCATTCACCAGTGGGCAAACCGCAGCGCCACAACCCTGGACGATCGCCTGTTGACCCTCGTGTCTCAGCCCATCGGTCGGCTGTTGTTGCTAGGCGTCGTTTATATCAGCATTAGCAACCTTACCCTGCACCCCATCCTGCAACAGACCATCAATGTTGTTGGTGTCATCATTGCCACTGTGCTGGTGGTGCAGTTGGTCGCGTCTCTGCTGGAATATAGCGTCCGGGCTTACTGGGTCAAAAAGAAAGGCGATCCGACCCTGGAGCAAAGCTTGAATGCCCTTGTGCCCGCAATGCGCATTGTGGTGTGGACAATTGGCTTCGTCTTCTTACTCGATAACTTGGGCTTCGATATTTCCGCCGTAGTCGCCAGCTTGGGGATTGGGGGTATCGCGATCGCCCTGGCGGCCCAGGGCATCCTCGGCGACCTCTTCAGCTACTTCTCCATCCTGCTCGATCGCCCCTTCGAGATTGGCGACTTTGTGATCGTCGGCAACCTCGTGGGCACCGTAGAAAACATCGGCATCAAAACCACCCGCCTGCGCAGCATTACCGGAGAAGAACTAGTCGCCGCCAACACCGACCTCACCAGCGCCCGCATCCAAAACTTCAAGCGAATGCGTCGCCGTCGTATCGTCTTCTCCATCGGCGTGACCTATGAAACCGGCCTGGAAAAAATGCGCCAGGTGCCCGATTTGATCAAAACCGCGATCGATCAAACGTCGGGCGTCACCTTCGACCGTGCCCACTTCAACAGCTTTGGCGACTTTAGCCTCAACTTTGAAATCGTCTACTACGTCGAAACCCCAGACTACCTTGCCTACATGGATGCCCAACAGGCCATCAACTTGGCACTCAAAGAGTCCTTTGAAGCCGCAGGGATTGAATTCGCCTACCCCACCCAGGTGCTCTACCTCAGCAACCTCAACGGCGAACCCGTCGCCGCCAGCGACGGTAATGGGCAGAAGCAAGTCACGGAGGTGAACTAGGCGAAGGGGTGGATGGATGAGTTGGGTTAATCGCTCACACTCCTTTACCCTCACACCTCCTGACCTACGGTAAAGTGGCACCACAAGCGGATGATGGAGTGGCGTCATGGTGAAGTGGTCGAGAACAATTGGAGCGATCGCGATGGGCATCACCAGTGCGGTAGTCCTCTCACCCGCAGCCCAGGCCAACCCGCTGCAGGTTGTCTATCCCCCGCAAGAGCACGAAACCGTCGCCGATCGCATCTTTTTTATCGGCACGGCTGACCCCGATGCCCCGGTGCTGCTGAATGGTCAACCCATTGAGGAGCGCAGCCCAGCGGGGCACTTTGCCCCCAGCATTCCCCTAGATCTGGGTGACAACGAAATTACCTTGACCCAGGGCGAAACCAGCCTCACGTTTCGCGTAACGCGCGTTTCGCTAGAACCCATTTTGCCAGAGGGGCTCGGCTTTGTGGAAGGCAGCCTGACCCCAGCCGCAGATGTGACCTATCCGCCCGGTGAGTGGGTGTGTTTTCGCGCGATCGCTCCGGCCCAGAGCCGCGTCCAAGTGAACTTGGCAACCTCCCTTATTGAACTCACCCCGCGCCAAAATGTGGTCGCCCTGCCCCTTAACTCCGCCGCCCTCACCGCCGACAACGATCCCCTGCCCCTCCAGGCGACCACCTACGAGGGCTGCATGGCTCCCGATGGCACGGGCAACTTGGGCCAGCCCACCTATACCCTGACGCGGGGGGGACAATCGGTGGGGGCAATGGCACCGGGCTCGGTGTCGGTGGTGCCCGTGCCGCCCTTTGCGGTGGCAGAGGTGACGGCAGAGGCTGGAGTCGCGCGGACTGGCCCCAGCACCGACTATTCCCGCCTAACGCCGCTGCCTCGGGGTACCCGCGCCGCCGTCACCGCCCGCGAGGGCGACTGGCTGCGCCTCGACTATGGCGGCTGGATTCGCGCCAGTGAAACCCGTGTCAGTCAGTCCGCAGCGCCACCGCGATCGCGAATTCGCAGCGTGCGATCGCGCCAAATCCCCGGCTGGACGGAGGTGCGCTTTCCCCTAGAGGTGCCCGTCCCCGTCAGCATCACCCAAACCGCCGACACCCTCACCCTCACCCTGTACAACACCGTTCCCCAAACCGATACGATTTACCCCGAGCAAGACCCAGTCATCGCCCGCCTCGACTGGCAACCCGTTTTGCCCGACCAAGCGCAATACACCATTCACTTCAAACCCCGGCAACAGTGGGGCTACACCGTCCGCTATGAGGGCACAACCCTGGTGCTGGCGCTGCGGCATCCGCCCCAGGTATCTCGCGATCGCCCCTTGGCAGGCACCACGATTTTGATCGATCCTGGCCACGGCAGCGAGAATGACCTCGGCGCACTTGGCCCCACGGGCTATCCCGAGAAGGACGTGAATCTGGCGGTGTCTAAGCTGTTGCGCACCGCCCTCGAAGCGCGCGGAGCCCGGGTGGTGATGACCCGCGAAGGTGATGACGATCTGTTTCCAGGCGATCGCGTCGAGATCATCAACCAAGTGCAGCCCACCCTTGCCATCAGCGTGCATTACAACGCCCTGCCCGACTCCGGCGACGCCCTCAACACCGCAGGCATCGGCACCTTTTGGTACAACACTCAGGCCTACTCCCTCGCCCAGTGGATTCATGACGACCTCACCCAACGGCTAGGCCGCCCCTCCTACGGCGTGTTTTGGAATAACCTCGCCCTCACTCGCCCTACGATCGCGCCCTCGGTGTTGCTGGAACTGGGCTTCATGATCAACCCCTACGAATTTGAGTGGATCGTTGATCCCGACGCCCAGCGCGCCCTTGCTGACGCCCTTGCCGCCTCCATTGAAGCCTGGATGCAACAAGCCACCCAGCCCTAGGGCGCGTCATCAATTGATGCTGCAACGCTTGCCCAGACAGGATTACCGCACCCGCCCTAACAACAGTGCTAGATACTGCGTTGGCCTCAACGTGGTGCGTGGCAAGCACCCGATTCCCGTCGGGGAGGGCGATGCCAACGACACGCACCGGATGGCCGTTCTCTCAGTGCTTTCGGGAGAGCTGGCTGTATGCCTTTCAGACGGATCTCCGGCATATCCCCATGGATCCACAGGGGCACAGGTGATAATTTTTCGCAACTCCCTGAACAGTTTTTTGGGGCAGGGCTTGATCGGAGCTTCAGAGCAGCAGACATGGTTGCCGGAAAAGTCTTGAGGAGAAGCGTTTTCAGTAATAAGAAACCAGCATTTGAGGAGGATGCGTCGGAGCCCACCGCAATGCGATCGCGGATACTTTTCGCTAATTCCGACATCTTGTTGCAATCTATTTTCAATAAGGCTATACTCAGTGGCGATGGAGATTCCAGAGTTGTCTCCGTGTTCTCCTCTCAACGAACAACGGTCGGGTGGTTTCGCAAGAAGCCGCCCGTTTTTTGCGTGGTGCCGATGGTCTGCCATCGGGATGGCTAAAACCGGGCGCAAAATCCTGATAGAAGGCGGCGTAAACCTGCCCCCTTATCGGCGATGGCTGGGCTCCAGGGGAGCAGGCTTTCGGTTCAAGATGGTGTCTTCTGGAACCGGACAGGGAGCGGTACGCCAAGACCTTGGGGGTGGGGGCATGGTGGCGATCGCGGGTGGGTCTGGAGTTGCTGACCGCTAATTCAGCCCCAAGGTCAGCCTCACCGCCAGGTAGGGCTATGGCTGGGGCGAGGGGTTGAGTAAGTCAGCGATCGCGCGATTTTCTCCAAGAAACATGTCACAGCGCTGGCAGGCTTCAAACTGGGGGAGATGGGTCGTGCGGCGCAGGGCGGCGTAGGTTTCGCCCTGCCAAATGTCGCGGAAGGAGTGCTGGCGCAGGTCGCCGATGACGGGTTTATTAGGCATCATGCAGCACAGGCTAACCTGACCGATGTGGTCGATCAGGGCGTGGGTCCACGGCACATAGCAGCGCTGGCGATGGTAGTAGCCCTGGGCATAGTTGCCTTTGCGGCTGTGGTGCCAGGTGAGCAGACTTTGCCCAAAGGGATAGGCTTGGTCGGGGTGATGGATGAGTCCGGCGGCGATCGCTTTGCGCGCGATCACACGCCCCACAGTGAGGTTGTAGTGGGCGATGTGCCACGGGCTGAGCCGCTGAAAATCCGGCGTGTTCGCATCCATTGGAATCAGGTTGAGCTGGTCAGCGCCGATCGCCTGTGCCAAGTTAGGTAGCACCCCCAGGCTACGATAGTTCACCGCGCTGATGACGGTGTTGATGCGCATTTTGCCCGGTTTGAGCCAGGGCCGCAGCGCTTTGAAGCCGCTGATGGTACGCGCCCAGGCTCCGGGAACGCCCCGGACGTGATCGTGAATGTGAGGCACAGGGCTATCAATGGAAATGTTGACCTTGTGGAGGCCAGCGGCGGCGATCGCGTGGGCGCGCTCGGGCGTCAGCAGCGTGCCGTTGGTGGTCATCGTCACCCGAATGCCCTGGGCCGTGGCGTGGGCAATCAGCGTTTCGAGGTTGGGGCGCAGGGTGGGCTCACCACCCGTCAGGTGCAGTTTTTGGCAGCCCAGTGCCGCCAAGTCATCCACCAACCGCTGGTAAAACTCCAGATCTAAGGGCGGTTCCACCACGTCGCGCCAGTGGTTGCACATGCCGCAGCGCAGGTTGCACTGCCACACCAGCTTGAGTTTCACGTAGAGGGGGCGGTAGGGTTGCCCTTGTTCCACAGCAGTGCGAAAGGTGTCTAAATCAGCCGCGATCGCGTCGGGATTGTTCATCCCCGTTCCCCCTTGCTGATGGTGTGAAGCGTACTACACTCGCTTTCCCCGTGTGGCAACCGATGCAGCCCCCAAAAATCCGATGCGCTGCAACCCAAATATCCAGTGATTGAGGGGTGAGCAAGGGCCGAGATGCGCGATCGGCGAATTCACAGTTATTTTGATATTAATACAGTAGTTTTGACGCCAGGGAGGGACAAAAATAGCCGCAGAATCATTGACATCAGAGGACAGGGCGAACTTCATCGAGTAAGGAAGCGCTGTGACGAAATTGTTTGGGATGTTGTGGTGAATCAAGTCCCTGCATGAGATGCCGAAATTAGACGGGTTTCTCAGCGAGAGTATTCGTCGGCTTAGCGTTTAGGAAGCGTTTAGGAATTGTGCGATCGCGATCGCCCAAGGGTAGGAAATTCTGTGAGCCCAAAGTTTCAATGGCACCTGCCGCCCGAACAGGACACCCCGCCCGCAGGCTGGCCTTGGTCAGCGACCGGCGATCGCCCCAACTTGTCTGATTGGACACGACAGTTGTTGTGGCAGCGTCGCCAGCGCGACCCGGAGCAACTGCTAGGGTTTCTCGACCCCGATCGCTATGCGCCCACCCCGGCGGGAGCCTTTGGCCCAGAGATGACCGCTGCCGTGGAGCGTCTGGTGCAGGCCCGCGATCGCAACGAAAAGGTCGCCATTTGGGGCGACTTTGATGCCGACGGGCTGACGGCAACGGCGGTGCTGTGGGAGGGGCTGGGCCAGTTTTTTGAGCCCCATCACCGGCTGCGCTACTACGTGCCCAACCGCTTCACGGAATCCCACGGCTTGTCTCAGCACGGCCTCAATGACCTCACAGCTTGGGGCTGTCAGCTCATCGTCACCTGCGACACAGGCAGCACCGCTCACAAAGAACTAGAATATGCCCGCGACTGCGGCATGGCCGTGATCGTGACCGATCACCACACCCTGCCCGACACCCGGCCCCCCGTCGTCGCGCTGATCAATCCGCGTCAGCTCCCGCCAAAGCATCCCCTGGCGGATTTGTCGGGGGTGGCAGTAGCCTACAAACTTATCGAGGCGCTGTATGCCCGTTTGCCGGAGGTACCCCAGCAGCCTCTCACTACCCTGCTGGATCTTGTCGCGATCGGCCTGATTGCAGATTTGGTGGCCCTGCGGGGCGACTGCCGCTATCTGGCCCAGGTAGGACTGCGGACCCTAGAGGCCCAGGCGAAGGCGGGGGTGCGCCCTGGCATCGCCAAGTTGCTGGAGTTGTGCAAACGCACGGGCGATCGCCCCTCGGATGTGGCCTTTGGCCTCGGCCCCCGCATCAATGCCGTCAGCCGCATCCACGGCGATGCCCACTTTGGGGTAGAGTTGCTGACCAGCCGCGATCGCGATCGCGCTGAAGGACTCGCCCTCGAAGCCGAGCTGGCCAATACCCGCCGCAAGGAAATTCAGGCAGCGGTAATGGCCCAGGCGCTGAAACAACTGGCGGAGGTTGATCTCGACACGGCCCAGGTAATTGTGCTCGCCAATCCCCAATGGCCGCCCGGTGTGCTGGGATTAGTCGCGAGCCAGATCGCCCAGGACTATGGCCGTCCCACGCTACTGCTGCAAACCGAGGTGGTGCCCCAGCCGGGACACCCTCGAATGGCGCGGGGCTCGGCGCGATCGGTCAACCAAATCGATCTCTACGAGCTGGTACACAGCCAGGCCCATTTGCTGCATCGCTTTGGCGGTCATCCCTTTGCGGCGGGGCTCTCGCTCCCGGCGGATAACCTGCCCCTGTTTATTGAGGGGATCAATCGCGCCCTGCGATCGCGATCGACCTCAGACTCCCTGACCCATGCGCCTCCCCTAGCGGTTGATTTGGTCGTGGCCGTCGAGGACTTGGGTCGCGACCTCTTCAAGGCGCTGAAATGGCTCGAACCCTACGGCATGGGCAACCCCATCCCTCGGCTGCTGATCCGCCAGGTGCGCTTTGATGATGTGCGCGATCACGCCCTGAAAGATAGCAAAGGCAGCAAACAGCGGTTCTTCAAAGTGGAGTTCAAGCTCTGGGATGAAGCGCGCACCGTCAGATTTGACGGCCACTGGTGGGGACACCGCAGGGATGACCTGCCCACCGGGCTGTGTGATGTCGTCGTCGAGCTAGATGTGAACTTTTATCGCCGCCCCACCTATGAGGTGCGGCTAGTGGATGTGCGCCCCGCCGAAACCCCGCTACGTCCGACCTTGGGGCGTCCGCAGTGGGTGATTGACGAGCGCCGCACCCCAAATCCTGAGGCCGAGCCGCCTGCGTTGCTCCACTGCCCCGCCGACTGGTCAGAGTTTCCGCACCCGGAGCCGACGGCGGCATCTCTCACTCTGTCCTACCCGCTCCCTGCGCCCCCGCCCCCCGAGACCACCTGGCAACATCTCGTTGGCATTGCTAAATATCTGGCGAATCAAGGCATCGCCGCCGATCGCGCCCAACTGCGCACCCGTCTCGGCATCCACGATCGCACCCTCACCATTGGCCTGCGCTGTTTGGCAGACCTAGGATTCTCGATACAACACCAGGATGGCGCGATTTCAATCCAGCGATCGCCCCAGGCAAAACCCCGCCTACCCTACGCGATCGTGGCCCATCGATTTCTCGACGCCGTGCGCGAAGAACACTTTCGCCAACGCTATTTCTACGAAGTCCCCCCTCAAATCGTCCAATCGGTGCTAGAGGGCGTCGCATCTGACTCTTAGAGAACTCTTAGAGAACCCTAAAAATCTGAGAGCCGTGAGTGGCGTTTGCGACTCACGGCTCTCAGGATTCTCAGAATTTGAGGTCTTTCGTTAAGCTTCGCGGTTCAAGAATGCTTGGATCTGCCCCAGGGCAGCCTTACCAATGTTGAACGCCGCCCAGCTTGCCGCCAAGATAACGGGAGCCAAAACAACAAGGATCCGCCAATCCATCACCAAACCTCCGTGAGATGACTTAATCGGTTGTCACAATTCTCTCATAAATCTTCAATAGCATACCTTGGCAAGCGTTGACTATGGGCCAAATCCTAAATTTGAGCCCCGCCCGCTGTGTACCAAGGCAAGCTGATGATACTTTTTCGCGTGCTCGATTAGGTCTGCGGCCTCGGCCTCAGAAACGGGACGCACGACCTTGCCCGGAATGCCGACCACCAGCGATCGCGCCGGCACATCCTTCGTCACCACGGCCCCAGCGCCGATGATGCTGCCGCTGCCGACCCGCACCCCATCCAGCACCGTGGCTCCGATGCCAATCAAACAACCCGACTCCACGTGGGCACTGTGCACCACCGCCCGATGCCCCACCGTCACGTAGTCTTCCAGCACCGTGGGCTGCCCCGGATCACCGTGGAGAATCGCCCCATCCTGCACGTTGGTATACGCCCCGATGTGAATCACCTCCACATCCGCCCGCACCACCGCGCCGTACCAAATGCTCGCCCCTTCCCCAAGGGTGACGCGCCCCACCACCACGGCCCCCGGAGCCACAAAAGCCGCTTGAGAAATCTCGGGAGCTTCCCAAAAAGCTCCAGCAACGGTCAGAATTGGCGTTGGAAAATTCGGCATTGGGTCAGGCATTGGGCACAATAAACGTAGGGAATCGAACCCCCCGCTATAATACGGCTACCGGCCCCCCTCGGACAGCATCCATCGGCAAATTGCTCAATGGTTAATCCCGCCCTTCAACACCCTATTTTCGGCCCGGAGATTCACTGTCCCCACTGTCGCCAGTTGATTCCAGCGTTAACCCTCACGGATACGTACCTATGCTCGCGGCATGGGGCCTTTGAGGCAAATCCAGACACGAAGGAACTGGTGCATCTCCAGTCTGGGCGGCAGTGGCGGCAGTGGGAGGGCGAATGGTATCGCCAGCATACCCACCCCGACGGCATTCGGTTTGAGATTCATGAAGCGCTTGATCGTCTTTACACCCAGGGATATCGAGCCACACGGGTGATCATCGCCCAGCGCTATCAGGAATTGGTCAATGCCTATTTGGAACGCAGCGCTCCGTGGCGCGGGCAAGTCGATAACAGCACCCCGCGCCTCTATGGGTTGCCGGTCGAATTTAGCCCATCGCCTGAGGAAGAACCTCGTTGGAATGTGATTAACTTCAACCTTGAAAAGGAGCCCGGTGTGCCCGTTCGCTATCCCTATTTTCGGCTGTTTGAGTAACGGGTGATGATGCACCATGCCTCGATTCGCACTGCGGATATTTACCGGGCGATCGCCTTTTACGAACAGCTCGGGTTTGAGATGGAAACCCGATTTACGGCGGGTGTCACCCTTGCCTGTTGGATGACGGGACTCCAGGGCCGAATTGAGCTGTTGCAGGTGCCCGAACCCCACGCCGCTGCCGATGCCTTCTACGATGAGCATTACACGGGGTACTATCACCTTTCTTTTGATCTGACGGGGCAGGTGGAAAGTTTGCCCGTGTGGCTGGCGACGCTGGAGACAACCTTTCGAGAGGCGGCCCAAGCGGAGCCGGCCCAGGTTGCTCCGCTGCGGGTGTTGTTGCCCCCCCAACAACAAATGATTGGCGATCGCGTGTACGAAGTCGCCTTTATTGCCGATGCAGACGGCTTGCCTTTGGAGTTTTTGCGGATGATGGGCGATGACCACGACTAGCGCACAGCCCTTTGCCAACAATTGGGCCTATCTCAAGACCGAACTGCGGTGGCTAGATCGACTGCTGATGGTGGCAGTGTCGCGGCAGCGGCAGCACGAAAAGGTGGTGGATCGGGTGGCGCAGACGGCGGCAGATCATGCCACGAGCCACTGGTGGAAGGGCATTGTGGCGGTGAAGCAGGGCATTTACGACGAGGGGCCACCGCCGAAGCCGAGTGCAACCAAATCGGTTCCCTATGGGGAACATCTGGAGACGTGTATTCAGGCTAGTACGGCGACTGGGGTGTGTTTGGCGCTGCCCTATTTGCGCGATCGCCTCGCCCTCACGACCTTTGAGAAAAATCTGGTGTTGATGGCGATGGCTCCAGAAATCAACCGCCGCTATGGCCGCCTGTACGACTTTTTGCAAGAGGAAGCTGGGGCGCTGGAGGATTTGCCCACCGTTGATCTGTGTTTGCGATTGTTGTGCCGCAATGATCAGGCGTGGCAACAGGCGCGATCGCGCCTCACGGCGACGGATTCTTTGGTGCAGCGCGGCGTGGTTGAGTGGGTGGGTGACAACGAAGGCACCTTGCTGAGTCAGCAGGTGCGGGTGACAGAGCCGCTGCTGGGCTACTTGATTGCCGAAGCCCCGACCCCAGCACAGTTGGATATGTTGCTGACGGGCGATCGCCCCCCCTTGCGATCGGCGATCGCGCTCACCGATGGCCAGGACAATGACGCAGAAAACGAGGGGGGCGATGACCTGCCCCACCTGCCCCGGCCAGAGGCCACCGCCGCCAAGACCGTGACGCAGCCCCTGCCCAGCGGGTGGGATCATTTAGCCCTACCGCGATCGCTCCTCAAACAGTTGCAATACCTCTCGCGACAGGCCGCCCAACGCCAACAGGCTGAGGCAGAACCGGGCTTGGTCGTGCTGTTACTGGGTGAGGCGGGGACGGGTAAAACCTCAGCAGCAGGCGCGATCGCGGCAGATCTGGGGCAACCCCTGAGCTGCGTAGATCTGACGGCCCTTGCCCCAGAGCAGTATCCCGACGTGCTCACCGCCCTGCCCCACGGTGAAGATGGTCTCCTGCTGGTGCAGCATGGAGAACAATGGTTCGGGCGCAACGCAGTTGTGGATGGCGTTTGGCTCAGCCAGTGGTGGCAGTGGCGGCGTCAGTTCCATGGACTGACCTTGGTCAGCGCCCCAACCCTGCAAGCCGTGCGTCCCCGGTGGCGACACCGCTTTGATGGCATCCTGTCCTTTCCACAGCCAGACGTGCGGGCACGGCGGCAGCTCTGGGCGCAGGCATTTCCAGAGCCAATCAAGACTCGGGGCTTCACCTGGGAGGCGGTTGCCAAGCAGCTTCCCCTGTCGGGCGGCGATATCACTGAAATTGCGCGGATGGCGTGGCTCGACCTCCAGGCGCGCCAAAAAACGACCCTGACCCTACGCCAGCTCGAAACCGCGATCGCCCTGCGTCATCCCCACCTGCGCGATCGCGTCAAAGCCCTCAGCGCCTCGCCTCGCCTGCCTCAGTCTTAACCTCACCATTGGACTAACCAGGGGCGCACCCCATCCTGATTCTTTACAGCATCTGCCACCCAGTCGGCAATGCCGCAGGCCGTTTACCCCTGTTGTGATGACGCTTTCCCTTCCTCCAGTGCTTCAGCGTGGTCTGCTCGCTGGCCTCACAAGCCTGCTGTTTGCGGGTAGTTTCATTGCGGGCAAATACACCACCTTTGAGATTGGCCCGCTCACGACTTCCCGATTTCGCTACACCATTGCCAGCGCTGTTTTGGGGCTGCTGGTGGCGCGATCGCCCCAGGGCACTCTGACCCTGGCCCGCCGCGATTGGCTACCCGCTGGGTTGATGGGCAGTTTCGGCGTCTTGGGCTACCACGCATTCTTCTTTGCCAGCCTGAATCACACCGCGATCGCCAACACCGCCATTATCAACGCCTTCAACCCGGTGGTGACGGGGGTGCTCGCGGCAATTGTGCTGGGAGAACGTCTGGCGCGACAGCAATACCTAGGAGTTGCGATCGCCCTAGCCGGGGTGCTGGTGTTGCTGAGCCAGGGCAGCACTGGCGGCGCGATCGCCCCCGGGCTAAATCTGGGGGATGGCCTGATGCTCTGTGCTGTGCTGGGCCATCTATTCCCTGCTGGTGAAGGGCCTGAGCCAGCAGTATTCTGGCCTCACCCTCACCTTCTACGCCGCGATCGCGGGCGTGGCCCAACTCCTCATCGCCGCCAGCACCGAACGCTGGTGGCAACATCTCATTACACTTTCTCCCACCGCCTGGCTGGCCTTGCTCTACATGGGCATCGCGGCCTCCGGTATCGGCTATCTGTTGTTCAATCTCAGCATTCGGCGAATTGGCCCAACCCGCACCGCAAGCGTAGTGTATGGTGGCGTGCCGCTCTGGGTTGCACTGCTGGCTTTTCAGTTTTTTCAGCAGCCGGTAACCCTGGCAATGGGAGCCAGCATGGGCCTCACCCTCGTGGGCTTGCGCCTTGTACTCCATACCAAAACGCTCGGCTCCAGCCCGCAACCTCCCAACGCCTCTTCCCAACAATGAGGAAAAAATCTCACAGACTTCAACATTCTTGAGAAATCCGAGATGAGAAACAGACTTTCGTGAAGTGTTTGGATCCACGTTTTCCGTGGAACCCCTCCATTCGTAAATGGGGCAAGTTTTACTCTTCAAAGCAATGGCTTGACTTGCAGAAGTGCCTCGCCAAAGTTCTGCCTGTGAGTGGCAACCACTCGCAGGAAAACCATGCATTGTCTTGCTTCTGAGAAAAGCTGGATCCGCGTAGAGTTGCCCTAAAACCATTGATCTTGTCTCGTATCTTCTGCATTTTGAAGTGGATCCGCTTACCCGTTCTGATGTTGAAATATATTTCTTATCAGGGTGACTAAAGTATTGTTGCTAAACGCATCTCTAGATTTCAGGAAGGTTAGCTTAGTTCTGAGCAAGGGGCACCATTAAGCGGTATTGATGATCTTTTCCTAGGGCTGGAGGCCAACCTGAATGGAGTGTCGCTTTTGTCAGCACTATCAATTTGAAGGGAAACGAGGCGGCACCTGCACGCTATTTGGGGGTGGCGTTAATGGTCGTAAAGCGGCCTGCGGATTGAGCGTTCATCCCTTTACCAAACCGCTAGACGTGACGGCAGCCCAAACAGAGCCAGATATTACTGATTTGCCGCCGGGCTTTAAGCGATATCCGTCGCAAACAACCATGCCGATCGCGGCACAACATGACCCACATCCCCCCGCCCAACCCGTGCCAACGTTTTGTGTGCTGTATTGAAATCTGCATCCAGCGCCGTTCTTCAGTCCTAGGGATAGTGTGAAGAACCCAGAACCCCGTTGCCGATGAAGCAACGGGGTTCTACTCTGTAGGGCTTTATTGGGCCGGGTTTAGGGGCCAGCCCCCTGAAAAAATCCTTGATTTAGGAAGCTTGAGGGGCCAAAGCGATCGCCCCTAATCCTCTTCCGCGCCCTACTCCTCTTCGTCGGCATCCTCACTGACAGGAGCCACCTGCCCATTTTTATTGACGGCAAGCTTCTCACGCACCTGGGCCTCTATTTCCTGGGCAAGCTCAGGTTTTTCTTCCATCAACTTGATGGCATTATCTCGACCTTGGCTGATGTTCTCGCCCTTGTAGCTATACCAAGCGCCCTTGCGCACCACAATGTCGTTTTGTTCGGCGAGATCCAAAACGCAGCCAAGGGTCGAAATTCCCTGCCCAAAAATCACGTCGAACTCTGCGACACGGAAGGGGGGCGCAACCTTGTTTTTGGCGACCTTGACCTTGGCGCGAATGCCGTATTCCTCCGTCCCTTTTTTGAGGGTTTGAATCCGGCGAATGTCGAGGCGCACCGAGGCGTAGAACTTGAGCGCATTGCCGCCGGTGGTGGTTTCGGGGTTGCCGTAGGCGATGCCGATTTTTTGACGAAGCTGGTTGAGAAAAATGACTGTGCAGCCGGATTTACCAATATTCCCGGTGATTTTTCGCAGGGCTTGGCTCATCAGGCGAGCCTGGAGGCCGACGTGGGCATCGCCCATTTCACCTTCGATTTCCGCGCGGGGCACGAGGGCAGCAACGGAGTCCACCACGACGATGTCGATTGCAGACGATCGCACTAATTGATCCACAATTTCCAGACCCGCTTCCCCGGTGTCGGGCTGGGCGACGAGCAATTCATCAATATTGACCCCAAGGGCGGCAGAATACTCTGGGTCGAGGGCGTGCTCGGCATCGACAAAGGCCGCAGTGCCCCCTTGCTTTTGCACCTCGGCGAGGGCGTGGAGGGCGAGGGTGGTTTTCCCAGAACTTTCGGGGCCGTAGATTTCAATCACGCGCCCACGGGGAAGACCGCCCCCCAAGGCGATGTCGAGGGTGAGGGCTCCGGTGGGAATGGTTTCAACCTTCATGCGGCTGGCATCCCCAAGGCGCATGATCGCTCCTTTGCCAAAATTCCGCTCAATTTGGCCAAGGACGAGCTTTAGCGCCTTATCTTTTTCGGGGTTGCCTGTGGGAGTTTTCGCCATGATGGGTGGGGAGGTGTAGAACGCTGTCGGCAGTTGCCACTGTACCGAGGTGGAAGTCAGCACTGAGGCTGAAGCCAGCACTTAGTCTAACGAGAAACGCTGAGGATTTGACCGTCCTTTCATAATACATACAGATGTACTAAAATGCGAGGACTTTGTGGGGCTGGCAGGCGCGATCGCGCTGACGTGTCCGGGTCGGTCAACAGGCTCAGGCATGCTCAAGGGAGGCGATCGCGGAGTTGTGATGCGGGTGATCAAGGCAATACAGAGTCCAGAAACGGCACTGAGTGTCGGCGGAGTGTCGGCTTACATTCAAGCCCTGATCGAACAGGATAGAACCCTGATGCAGCTTTGGGTCACGGGGGAGGTGGCAAGCTGTCAGGAGCGCAATGGCCATTTGTTTTGGACGTTGCAGGATCTGGACACCCCGGCAGCCCTCAATTGTGTGGTGTGGCGATCGCAGCGCCATCGTCTGGCGGCTGAACCTCGCTTGGGCGAGCAAATTATCGTCCTGGGGCAGGTGAAAGTCTATGCCCAGCGCAGCACCTATCAACTCTCGGTGGTGCAGGTATTGCCTGCCGGGGCGGGCCTCAAGGCGCTGCGGTATCAGCAGCTTCGGGCACGGCTGGCGGCGGAGGGGCTCTTTGATGCGGCGCTGAAGCGATCGCTGCCGTCCTATCCTTCTACGGTTGCGGTGGTAACATCGCCCCACGCCGCCGCTTGGGGCGATATTCAGCGCACGCTGAGCCAGCGTCATCCGGGCTTGCGGGTATTGCTGGCTCCCGCCGTGGTGCAAGGGGCGCAGGCTGCGGACACCATTGCCACTGCCCTCGACCGGGTGGCCCAAGACGGGCAGGCGGAGGTGGTCATTGTGGCGCGGGGCGGCGGCGCGCGGGAAGATTTGGACTGTTTTGATGATGAACGCGTGGTGCGTGCGATCGCCCTTTGTCCAATTCCCGTCATCACCGGGATTGGGCACCAGCGCGACGAAACCCTGGCGGATTTGGCCGCAGATTGGTGTGCCCACACGCCGACTGCCGCCGCAGAATGCACCGTGCCTGCCCTGGCAGACTGCTGGCTCGATCACCACCAGCGCATCGTAGCCCTACAGGCGACGCTGCAAGGGGCGGTGCAGTGCCAACAGGTACGGGTTGCGACGATGCGCCGTCGCCTAGAGCGACTCCGGTTCCACTGGCGAGTGCAGCAGACCCAGCAATACCTGACTTGGCAGCGTCAACGTCTGATGCAAACGGTGCTTCATCGGCTACATACAGCCCAGCAGCATTGTGCGCACCTTGGCCAAACGGTGCAAAATCTAGATCCGCAGGCAATCTTGCAGCGGGGCTATGCGCTGGTGCGATCGCCCGATGGCGATGTGGTGGGCACCGTCTCTGATCTCAACGTGGGCGATCGCCTCTCGATTCAACTGGCAAGCGGTACGCTCACCGTTACCGTGAGCAACATTCACCCTACGCCCGAAGTCATGGACTGGCCTCGATTGCCTGGCGATCGCGATCCGCCGTCTCCTGATTGACCATTAGGCGCAGCCCCGTGTTTCAACCTGCCACATCTTTTGCAAGTCGGGTGAGGAGAAGGATATCTTTCCCTCATCTCGCAACCGTTTTCACTGTCGCGAAAGTTCTGAACTCAACACCAATGCCACCCTCTAAAAAAGCCAGTCCCCAGTGGAGCTACGAAGCCGCGATTGCCCACATTGAAAGCACTGTGACCCGCCTTGAGGAGGGCAACCTGCCCCTTGCCGAGGTGTTCACCGAGTTTGAAGAAGCGGTGCAGCAGTTGCGCCGTTGCAAAGCCTTTTTGCAGGAAAAGCAACAGCAGGCGGATCTGCTCATCGAAACCCTCGACGGCGTGGACTAGATGCCCGTCAGGACAGCCTGATGGTGTCAAGAACTCCGCCACAGGGATGATAGGTCGATGGGGTTCGCGGTTCATGCAGTGCCCCGCGAACCTAGACCACGGACTGCGCGCCCTGACCGGCTGGTTTCAGGTCTGCTATTGGCCTACCGGCCCCTTAGCTCGCGACCAAAAACGGCGTTTTGGTGCGCCATTCCGTGGCTTGCTCGTAGGCGTAGGCCACCTCAAACAGGGTTTGCTCTTGCAGCACATTGCCAATCAGTTGCAGACCAATGGGTAGGCCATCGCCGTCAAACCCACAGGGAATGCTCATCCCAGGCAAACCCGCCAGGTTAACGGGAATCGTCATCAGGTCAGACAGATACATGCTGAGGGGGTCGTCTACCTTGTCCCCTGCTTTGAAGGCGGTCGTCGGAGCCGTGGGGCACACCAGCACATCCACCGACGCAAACGCCTTCTCAAAATCCTGCTTGATCAGGGTGCGCACCTTCTGCGCCTTGAGGTAATAGGCATCGTAGTAGCCCGCAGACAGGGCATAGGTGCCGATCATGATGCGGCGTTTCACCTCTGCCCCAAATCCGGCGGCGCGGGTTTTGGTGTACATGTCCATCAGGCTGCTGTTGTCGGTGCGCAGGCCGTACTTGACGCCATCGTAGCGGGCCAGGTTAGACGACGCCTCGGAGGGGGCAATGATGTAGTAAGTCGGCAGGCCGTAGCGAAACTGCGGGCAGGAGATGGTCTGCACCTCTGCGCCGAGGGCTTCAAATTGGGCGATCGCGGCTTTGACGGCTTTGTCTACCACGGGATCTAACCCTTCGCCAAAGGTTTCTTGAATGATGCCGATTTTACGGCCCTTACAATCTAGCCCTGGCTTGAGGTTGGCGGTGTAGTCGGGGATTTCAGTGTTGATGCTGGTGGAATCCTTGGGATCGTAGCCCGCGATCGCGCCCAGCAAAATCGCCGCATCTTCCACCGTGCGCGCAAAGGGGCCGATCTGATCTAGCGATGAGGCGTAGGCCACCAGGCCATAGCGCGACACGAGGCCATAGGTCGGCTTGAGGCCCACCACGCCACAAAAGGAAGCGGGCTGACGAATCGAGCCCCCCGTATCCGAGCCGAGGGCGATCGGGCATTCGCCACCGGCCACCGCCGCCGCCGAGCCTCCGGACGATCCACCGGGCACCCGCGACGTATCCCAAGGGTTGGCGGTGGTTTGGTAGGCCGAGTTTTCTGTGGAGCTGCCCATCGCGAACTCATCGAGGTTGGTTTTGCCGAGGGCGATCGCGCCTGCATCCTGCAAGCGCTGGGTCACCGTCGATTCATAGGGTGGCACAAACCCTTCCAATATTTTGGATCCGCAGGTAGTGCGCACGCCTTTGGTGCAAAGGTTGTCCTTGAGTGCGATGGGAATGCCCGCCAGCAGTCCGAGGTCTTCTCCGGCAGCGATCTGGGCGTCTACCTGCTGGGCTTTGGCGATCGCGGCGTCGGCGGTAATCGTCAAAAAGCTCTTCAGCTCTGGCTCTAGCGCGTCAATTCGATGGAGGTAATCCTGGGTGATTTCAACGGCAGAGCGTTCCTTTTGGATGAGCTGACGGTGGAGCTCGCGAATCAACGACATGGTGGGCCTCAGCAAATAGCAGAATTCAGCATCAGCCTATCAATATATAGCGGTGACGCGGGCGCAAGAAACCGCGATCGCGGGGTTGAGTGAATTCTACGGCGGCGGGCCGGCGGCGGGATAAAGCGGCATCGGGCCGCATTGGTCAGGACGCTGCGCTGAGTGGAGACGCCAGCACCCGCTTCAACCGTCGAAGTTGTCCAACGTCGGCGTGGTCTCAGTGGCAGTTGCGATCGCACCCCAAAGAGAGGCTGCTTCTTGCCAAGGCAAATTAACGCCTAAAAAATAGATTTTCGCCAGATTTTTTGTCCAAATAAGGAGGCGATCGCGATCGTCTCTACGCCTAGCGCATCCCCCCCCGCCCCCATGTTCCTCGCCGCTAGCCCTATGGGCGTTCAAGCGTTCTTTAAGTACGCCTGAACGCGGTATTGTAGGCGACTTGACCAGGAGTATCTCCCCTTATTTAGGGGGTATCACCCTACAGAAAGTGGCTTCACCCCCAACTGAAAAGGGCGTCAGACCGCTGCTATGGTGGCTATCACCAATTTCTACGTGTGAGCACTAATTTTCCATACTTGAAGCCTGAACCGAAGGGACTCATCCCTATCGGCTCTTGCAGAAAGGTATCGAGGAAGTTCATGAAAAACCCTGTCTCCAGCCCTGTCGATATCGAGCGGTATTTTTCGGATTTTGAAATGGAGTCGGTCGAAACAACGGTGGATACGCCAACCCTCACCGTTGAGGTGGTGACGGCGCAGCCCTCTCTGAGCAGCGATCGCAGCCTCAAGTCCGCCATTTTGCCCCTGTGGTCATCACCAGATTTTGCCAACGATCGCCCCGCCTTGAGCGAAGAAGCCATCGATCGCGCATCCCAAGAACTAATGGAACTCCGCTGCCAGCTCGATGACGAGGGCTACAAGGACTACGGCGATTGGCAGATCCCTTCTCTGGCCCATGACCCGATGCCGCCGCTTCAGAATTGGGTCGGCATGGGCAAAGCCAGCTCACGAGTCGCGATCGCTGCCCTGCTGAGCCTGAGCCTTTCGGGGTTGGCCTATGGTGCTTGGCGGGTCGGGGTTGCCTGCACAATCGCGTCCCAGTGCGACCTACCCGCCCTAGAAACCCAGACCATGCGGCAATGGTTTTCAACGGTGCCGGCCCTGCGTCCCCAAACTTGGGCGATCGCGTGGCGAACCTGGCAGGCTCAGGCCAGCACGGCAGACCCCACCCCCAGCCCTGACCCGCAGGCCGCAGAAGCAACCTATGCCGCCGCCCTTGAAACGGGATTCCTAGCCGCAACGCTGACCCAATCAGCCGTGACTCCCAATGATTGGCACGGCGTGGTAATCGAGTGGGAACGGGCGATCGCGCTCCTCGATGCGATTCCGCCTGACAGCGCCGACTACGCCGAAGCCCAAGCCAAGCGCGCCACCTACGTCGCCCACAAAGCCTATGCCGAGCAAGAAGTTGACCCCTTCCGGGAGGCGGTGAATCAGGCGATGGAGGCCGCCATTTTGACCCAAACTGCCCAAACCGCTGAGGACTGGCAAACCGTGGTGGATCTTTGGCACAACGCCATTAGTCTGATGGCCCAGGTGCCCAACCAGAGTGAACACTACACCGTGGCCCAAACCAAAGTGGTGGAATATTCGCGCAATGTGACCTACGCCGAGGCCCGTGCCACTCGCCCCTAGCGGCAGGCTGGGGCCGCGATCGCCCGCCCCCGCGATCGCCCCTAGGCCATCCCGTCAGGGTTTTCACGCTGTCGCGCATAGTCGGGGGGAGTGAGCGCCCCCGTCAGCACCAAAATCTCGTAGTCATTGGCCGCGTAGTTATCGCCCTGGTAATAGAGCACCACCGCCGACCGTTCTGGCCGATTTCGCTGCACCGCTTGCCGACAGGCCGGATCCGACAGGTTCTCAATCTCCACATAGGCGATCTGCGCCCCCGCCTGAAAGTCGCTAAACACAACCGCCCCCGGCCCATACTGCCTGTAGCCCTGCCATGAGAGCGCCAAAATCTGTGGATGAAACTCCGCCAACCGTTGAAAGACGACCTTCTGCATGGCTCGGTAATCATCCCCAGTGCTGCGCTCGATCAGCACCGAAGCCGAGGGCGCGATCGACGCCTCCTCCATCTCCCAATCTGCGCCCCGCCCCGCCGGAGGCATTCCCCCAGGTACTGCCGTCCCATGCCACTCCAGCAAATCCCCAGGTTGACAATTCAGCGCCGCACAAATGCCCTCAAGGCGCTGGGGCGTGAGTCGAGGCATTTCATCCGCGCGCCGCAGACGATAGACCGAGTTTTCGGTGATGCCCAGCGCCTCCGCCAGATCCTTATTCCGAATCCGCTTCTTGGACATCACATCATGCAGCTTCCAGCGAATCACCCCGCCTTCCCCCAATCGCCTACCCGCCGAGGCTTTCATCTTATCTGAAGGCGAAGAAAATGCGTCTCACGTAGATTTATAAACGTTTCAAGTTGACTTTTATCTACGTCTTGTGTAGATTAAGGGCATGGGAAAACACCTGGCATCGAAGCCAGCCCACCGTCCACCTCAAAGAGAGGCATCGCTATGTTGACCACCCATGATTCGCCGTCCACCTCAACCTACGCTGCACCGTCATCCACCACGGCCAAAACGACCTCTCGTCGCCGCGATCGCCGCGAGCCTGCCACCGCCAACTTCATCCGCGAAGGCACCCGCTTCTACAGCCAAGGGTACTGGTGGGAAGTCACCGACCAAATTACGAGCAAGAATGAGCGCTATTACCGCTGTAAGCCGGTTTGCAATATCGAAAGTCGGTTTTTCACCAGTGGCGCGATCGAGCAGTCCATCGCTGCGGCCAACCGCTGGGCCGAATCTCGAAGCCCCCAAGCCTCCAATGGTCGCGGCTCTGGCCGGGTTACCCCCCAAGGGCGACAATGGCATCAGGCCAAAGCGCGCCAGGCAACACCAGTCCAAGATTGCAAATTGCTCGCAATCGGGTCGCCCAAAAGTGTCAAAGCCTTGATAAATCGTCTCTACATTCTGGGATTTGCCCACGTCACCGACTGGAGCCCCCTACAACCCAAACCCAAGTCTTCGGAGTACATGAGCATTTTGACCGGGCATGGGTTTTAATCTCCCCACGCCACTGCTCAATCTCCCTGCTTCAGCGCCATTGATCTCGGAGGAAAGTGATGAAGAAAGATCCCGCTAAGTCCACGGCTTTTCTACTGGCCTATTACGGCTTTGAACCGAATCACAAGCCGTTGCCTGTCGTCATTAGTCAGTGGCTCTCAACCTATCCCAAAAAGTGGGTTATTGCAGCGGTCGTCGAAGCCATCTATCAAGGTCGCTATAAGGTCAACTCCGTTGATCGAATCCTCGATTCCTGGTCTTTGCGGGGGCAACCCATTCCTCACTTTGATCACGACTTCGCCGATTTTTTTTGCGGAAAAATCATCAAGAAAATGATCCACCGAGAAGCTGCTGAAACCGAAGTCCGCGCAGCACAAGACTCTGAGTTGCGGTTAGTAGAAACCCTGGATGAAAGCCAGAATCAGCAACTTCGCATCATCTCACATTCAGCGCACTATCGATTGCCCAATCCAGGCATCGAAAAGCTCGCAAAATTGGTCACCCCGCTGCGAAATGCGGGATGATACTAGCGCGATCGCAATCGTTTCATCCCTTGATCGTATCGGCGTTCACCGTTCCCTAGATCAAGCTTCTTGCTTCCCATCATGCTGTGCACTGGCATTCCTGTTGCCTTCAGCATCTTGGAGACTCAGCATCTTGGAGACTCACCGTCTTTACTTTAATTTTTCTTCACTCCCTTGATATGGATAGAAAACCCATACAGAAGGGAGCGAGCCTATGGCATCAGTTCAATGTGCCTAGGGAGTTTGATGCGCGATCGCTCTGATTCAACGCGATTGTTTTACCCAGACGATATCAGGAGGTCAGGATGCATCACATCATGTCTGGACTGCTCGAAACCATTGGTCTGTACTATTCCGATTCTGATTCTGAGCAGTACGATGAATCTCGGTGGAACTCTTCTGTAGAGTCTCCCGATGAGCCCGAAGAAGATCTTTCCGCAGAAGATCCTTGGGAAACAGAATTTAATGACGTAGAAAGCAGTCGCCCCCCCTCCCCAACCGCAGGCTTCTTCCCAGTCTCTTCCCTAGAGTCTCCCCCTGCTTTCTTAAGCGCTAGTCAGAGACTCTCAACACCGACAACTGATTTTGGCCGATCTAATTCCCTCGAACTCATCATTCTTGATCTCAAGGGGTTTCGAGGGGTGACTCAGGTCGTCCAAGCGTTGCGCGATCGCAAAATTGTTGTCATCAACCTCAATCAGATCCACGCAGAAGAAGGGCAACGCGCCCTTGATTTTTTAGCTGGGAGCATCTGCATTTCTGACGGCTCTGTCGAGCGGGTTGGCCACAACACCTTCTTACTTGCGCCTCACTTCGTCAAGATTACGGGGGAAGATGTCGCACCTCAATCAACTCCTTCTGAAACCCCTGGAGACACTCAGAAAACGTGGTCTCAGGCTTCTTAAATTCAAAGGATTTCCCTTCAGAAAATTCGTGCGCTTCTATGCTAGCACCATGCTATCTCCTGAATTAATCTCAAACTTATTGTTTCTCGCCCTGTCCCACGCTTGGGATAACCAGGCCTGGAAAAAGGTCGATACCAGCGTTCGACAAATTTTCTATGAAGCATCTCAGCAGTATCGAGAGGCCTTTGAGGCCCGCCACGGCAACATTCGTATTCTCACCATGAATCATCCGTTGCGCTGTGAGGATCTTTATATTCCTTTGCAGTTTCACATTGCAGGCGATGAACAAGACTGTTCCACCCTAGCTGGTATGGAACGCCTCACGAAAGCTCCACTTTGGGGTAGTTTGCCAAATTATCTTCCGACCTGTTCAGTAGAGGACTGGCAATGCGTTAATCGTCACCCATTTCTTATCATTATTGGCCCTCCTGGCTCCGGGAAAACTCTATTTCTACGGCGCGTTGGTCTAGAGGCTTTACGTCCTCAAGAAATCTCACGATATGAACATCGCAAAATACCCGTCTACCTGGATCTGAATAAGTACAACATTTCAGAGCTGTCGATTGTTGAAGCGATCGCAAACGAATTTGAGATCTGTAGACTTCCTGATAGCCAGCGATTTTCTCTCTCCTCCCTTGAGTCCGGCGACCTCCTTATCCTCTTAGACGGCATCGATGATCTTGCCGATCAAGATACTGCTATTCGGGTACATGAGATCCAAGATTTAGTAGATAGATATCCCAAAAATCGTTATGTTTTATCTCGAAAACGCACCTCAAAAACCAGTTATCTTAGTCGATTTGTCAATGCCTGGATCCAGGAATTTAACACCCTGCAAATCCATCAGTTTTGCAGAACCTGGTTCGCCCATATTCCAGACGGAAAAAGTGCCATGCCAGCCAAGGATTGGGAAACCCTGATTGAAACATTAGGAGATATTTGTCAACACCCGTTACTCCTGACCTTAATCTGCTTACTTCAACAACATCATGAAGCGCCAATCCAGCGTCATATCTTCCTCTACGAGTCGGCCCTTAAAACGCTCCTAGAAACCTGGCCAAAAGAGAAGCGTGGCATCCGCTATACAGAACCTTGGCAGAGTCTTTATCGGCGACAGCAGGTACTTGCAGAAGTTGCGTCAATTGGCTTTCAAGAGAACCGAACACTTTTTCTAGAGCGCGAGATTATTCAAATTGCCATCCAAACCTTGAACAATTCTCAGGAAGAAGTAAGCCCCCAAAATGCACTCCAGATTCTCAACTCATTTGTCTACGATAGTGGTCTTTTATCTTGTTATGTTGATGGGAACTATGGATTTCGTTTTGCCCGCATTCGGGAATATCTCACTGCTTATCAACTAACGACGAAGACGGCGCAAGTTGATAGTCTTGTTCAGAAAAGATTGCTCGACTATAAATGGCAGCAAATCTTTATCTTTGCAAGTGGACTGGATCGAACCGATACAATTCTGAAAACCCTATGGCGATATACCAATGAACTCAGTCACATTCCTAATTTGACTTACTTACTTGACTGGTCAAGCCAGGTTGTTGACAGGCGAGAGACAACAAAATCCCACGATCTACGACGCGCGATCGCAATCTTTACTGTCCTAGAAGTTTGCAGCATATATGGCGACGATTCCCATTATCAAAACGCCCTATTCAGTTGCAGCAAGCGTCTACGAGACGTGCTCTACCAACTCAATCAGACCACCAAAATGATTTACATCCTAGATCCAAAGCTGTTGCGAAGTGTTCATATAGAGGTGCTGCTCGATATTTCCCTAAACCTCATCACCCGACTTCAGACCTCCAAGTTATTCAGCACAGAAACGCGACTTAAAAAGCTTGCTAGAAAAATCACCCAGTTGAAAAATCATATTGGCCAGCGTGAGCTTAATGCGCATCAACGAAAGATCTGTATTTCCTATGTCTATTCAATGTGGCTTACTGCTCTACAACTCGATCCAGAGCAAATCCTCAAGGTTTGGCAGGGACTTGAAGCCCTACGAGACTATTTACTGGCTTACTCCCTCTTGTTGCGTTGTCGAGAAGCAGCTCCCGCCGTCAGTCCTGAACTGTGGATGCATATTCAAAACGGCCTTTGGAAAGGTGGAGAAAGCGCGCCTATTGCTTACTTAGAAAGAGACAATTAGAACGACAAGGCATGTTTGGGTATTCGACAAAGGATAATTAGAATGAGACCCTACTTCTCTAGAAAACGCTTTATCTTTTTAGCACTTTTGTCACTCATAATGACCTTCAGTATGGTTTTAGTCTTTCAAAAGACGACGCAGCTTTCAGTCCTGAAGCAGATGATTTTTGAGCACTCCCTCGGGCAGTGGATAATCGCTAGTATCGGCTTGGGCGCGATCGCTATCTATGTCTTTCTTAGCCATC